>NZ_JBFRPJ010000020.1:0-50451 GCF_041471945.1 Vibrio sp. 10N.261.51.A4 | reverse complement strand
TTGTGATCAAGAGACAGCCTCATTTGAGGAGCCTTTTTATTGTTCATGTATTTTCCGGTCGGAATGAGTTAAGTGCAATATTGGTATATTTGATTAGCTAGTAAGCGTTTCTTCAAAGACACCCAATTCACGACCAAGCCAGATCGCTCGTACTGTGTGATCCAAAGTTTCTTCACCGCCAGTTACAGGGTGAATAAGCACCGACATATCACCGCGTTCTTGCTCAAGCCATTCAACAATGCCCGACTCTTTGTTCGCAAAGTGAATCTCAAACATTGGCATCTTATGTGGACCAACCAAACGCTGTATTAATGGGAAAACCTCTAATACATCTTTACGTTCCGCTAAAATTTTCTGACGCAGTGTTTCTGCTTGCTCTGCAAATCGCAGAGGGAAATAGATATGACCGTGGTACATGGCACCATCCTTTAGAATTATGATGCGAACAGTTTAACCTGCTTTCTCTAGCAAGGACAGTCAACCAATGGCAGCCGAAGTATTAAACATCATGTAGAAGACTGATCTAGCTGAAATTTCTAGAGCATTCCAACAAAAACGCCACACGTAGTTTCAGTGTGGCGTTTGTTTTTAAGCTATAAAATGCTTTAGCAATAATTAGCGTTAGTAAATTGAATCAACATTCAAAGGACTGTTGTTTGGTTTCTCTAGTTTTAATTGTTCAACCGCACTAAGACCTTTAGAGCTAATTCCGCCACTATAAGACTTCGTGCCATCAGCATTAGTCATGGACGTTTCGCCCACGTTCCAAACTTCAAAGAAGTCACTTAAGTCATAGTTTGAAACATAAGAAGCGCACACCATCATTAGGTCTCCACCAGAAAGCCCAGTCTCGCTAGCACTACAATAGTTCGTATTCGAGTCGCCTTCTCTTTCACCTCGAGCTTTACGGTGCATAAGTTTGAACATGTTCCAGCCTTCATCTTCACCATACACATCAGATTGGCTTGCGCCGCGTGTATACCAATCATCAATTGCAAAGTTCGATTTTGCCCAGATTTTTAGCTGACCAAACATAACTAATCGTAAACCTGCATCACCATGTGACCACGCATGTTCATTATTAAGCTCTAGCCATTTAGGTGCTTTCTTAATATCCGATTTAATACGATCCATTTCAGGGTTTGCATTGCGCCCCTCTAACTCCTGCATATACAACGCAAGAAGGTTATTGGTCACTTCTGTACTACCAGCCGCAAGGAAAGGAGCTGATGCTAAGTTGTGACCAACTTCATGCCACAACAACCAATCGTTCACAGGGTTGGTTGGAATGTATGTCCGATTTGCGTTAAAGCTTGAATTCATCACTGGGTAGCCAGAGTGAGCAGCGCCAATCGAAATCTGCACGTCATTCACAAAACGATGGCGGAACGCCTTCAGTTCTGGGTAAGTGAACCTACGATGTAAACCCGTGCTTTGTTTCTCATCACGCCCGTAGAAGTCACTTGCCGCTTCGGCGAATCGATTCATATCAGTTGCGAATTGGTTCAAATCAGCGGATTCTAGATTCCTGATTGGTGTAGTGTAAATAAATGAACCCGTATCGATTTCTGCAATTGGTGCGTCTGCCGATTGAATAGTGTTAATCCACTGTCCCTCTTTCCACCAAGCCGCTTTTAACGCGCCATCAATGCTAAACGAGACTTCACCAAGCTCTTTTACTTTCGGTTGAATATAAATCAGGCCGCCATAAGGGGCTTTGAAATTTAAGCTCGAACCATTGTAATCGTAGCTGGTTTGCATACGTGGAGGACGTTTCAAGCTCGTTTCGTGATTCGGCTTACCTGTAAGATCATCCGCGATCATCACAGTAATCGTAGCTGCCACGCCATCTTGAATGGTTACTTCTTGTAATTGAGGTGCCCACAGACCTGTCGATTGATTGTTTCCTGCCGAATACGTCACCGCTTTACCGTTGGTCTGAACCATTACCGTACTTGACGAAGATGCCCCCGAAGTTCGACCCGGATACATTGTGGTATCAACAACGATTTCATGATCCCAGAATGAGCGCCCCAACATAATACGAGTCAGAGGTTTCTCCATGTAATTTAATGGATAGCTAGGATTCAACTGCCCAGATAACTCACCTTCGCCATGAATCATTCCATTAGCGACTAACGACGCTTTTAGGTCAACAGGACACTGTGCATCCATTGTGTCTGTTTGATGTAAGTCTTCGGTATAACAGTTAAGGAACTGAACAGCCTGCTTGAACCCCAACTCATCTTGTATTTCTGTTTCAAAATGGTATGCGTTGTCATTCCACATCCAAACAGACAGGTTATCAAACGCTTGATTCAATTCGCTGTTAGACAGACGCTTACCTTGAGTACCTTTTGTTCTATAGTAAATTTCATGCTCATAAAGCGCCGTAAAGTTAGTGCCCAAGTTCGCCGCTTTAACCATGCTACCAACAACAGCTTCACTTACTTCATAGCGATCAAAGTCTGCGCGATGATAAGCACCACGAACAGTAACACCGTCTCCAGAACGAGTCTCAATACAGTTAAATTCATATTCATAATCGTTTGTACAAAGATCAGTTCCAACAAATGCAGATTGCAGTTCTTTGATCGCCGCTTCACGCTCTTCTGCCGATTCAACAAAGATACGTGCGGATTTTTTCTCCATTACTGTTACACCAGACGCATCAAGCACTGGCTTCCCTTCAGCGTCTAACTTAGTAACCTCATAAGTCGGGATCTCAAACTTAATCTTGGACTCATCTTTGATCCACTCAACCGTACCATCTTGATTTACCGTGAATGGAGGCTCTCCTTGGTTATCTTGAAAACGCTCAAGAACCACCATTTCCTTTTGACTCTTCACGTGAAGATTAGGATAAGGTGCTTGGCAGTAATAAGAGCTACCGCAGAAAGCTTGGTTTGTCGGGGTAACGTTTTCACCACCAAGAGATACACCTACGGCATCTGCCAAGCGTCCAACAGGTTCAGGATTAGTCGTTTGAATCGCATCCATAAACAAGATATTGCCACCGTCATTAACATAGTTAATAAGAGCCGTAATATCGTCTTGGTTTAAGTTCGGGTTATCCAAGTCAGCAACAAACTGGTTAGTCATGCCATCTTGAACCAACTTAGGTGGGTATGCCTGAAGGATCAAAATCGGCGTATTACTCGCATCCAAATCATCAAAGTCACCTGAACCACGCTTTTCTACTGACGCAAAACCATACTGAGGACTAACAAAAAACGTGTACTGCTTACCCATTGTGGAGTGGTGATAAGCCGAATAGGCTTGGTCAATATTGGTCACTGCATTCATCCCAGCAATAGGCAAACCATTATTGAACCACTCAAACAAGTTCGAGAAAAACAACCTCATGCTGCCTTGGTCATCATGTAGTAGGTTTTCAAACGTCGAAACAGTGCACTGTTGTTTGTTGCTGTCGATATGTAATGTGCGATTAGCCCAATAATTCTCTGGGCATGACAGAATACTTGGATATAAGCCATTGCCCATGAACACGACCTTACCTTTGCCTATCTCGCCTGCAGTAACGAATGGGAAACCATAAGTCGCGTTGTCTTCAGAGACTAAAGGAATCGGAGGCATCGAGATGCTTGGGTGTTGTGCGATGTAAGGCTTACCTTCACGAGTCCAAGCCTGTTGCTCACCAAAATAAAGCTGACGGTTTTTATCAGTTCTTGGCATCATCACAGGGAATGCTCTGTTCGATATGTTCAGAGCTCGCATACCACGGGTATACCCCGTCGCACCGTAAAAACTACCATTGTCATTGAAAACATGGAATGTGGTGACGTTGTGGAAGATTTGCTGCAGAGACTCCGTAACATACTGACCAGAATCCATAGATAAAACGGCAGGTTGACGAACATAATCCATAAACTGAGGCGTTTGGCGCAGCTGCTCATCAATGACTGCCGTTAACCCTTGGCTAAACTGACCAACAAACTCATTAGGAAGTTCGAAGTCTGTACCCTCTATCAGCCCCCCATTTGGCAGAGTTAGGTTGATCAACTCATTTATAACGTTAGGGTAATTTGAAAAGGTATCTTGGACTTCTTCAGATATCTCATAATAACTTACATGATCAACCGCATAGCGCTCTAGTAATGACTGGATATTCGCTTTCTCAACCACATTATTGGTCACATCAGACAATTTATAAGCAACCTGATTACCCGTAATGGAGCCAAACTCAAACGTATCAATACCAAAAACGATTCTGTCGCCCCACAGGTACTCAAAGACTCCCTCTTCATCCGTCACGCCCGTCGCGTTAGCCGAAAAGAAACTGATCCCAGAAATCGGCGTACCATTAGCGTCTGTAAGCTTACTGCGAGTTAACACCTTACCTTCAACACTTGGCTTATAAGCATAGGTAGACTCCGCGTCTGCAGAAACAAAACCAGCGTTAAGGTTATTGTCCGCATTAGGGTCAACCGCAGGAACAACAGTTGTGTCTACGTGTGAACTAGGAGCCTTACCTACTTCATCTGTAGACTCCTCTTCTTTCGATGAAAAGTACGCATCGACAGCATCTTGATCATCAAGCTGCGAGAACACATCCTCAATATCAAAAGCATCCAGCTCTTTTAGACAGATAGCACTTTCAGTCTCACAAACATCAATTGATTCGAGTACCTTGGTAACGTTGTCTCCATGTAATTCTGTCAACTCAAATGCCGCATGAAGCGCATCATTTGAAATCGTGCTTTCTGTGACTTCGGGGAAAGGAGCCGTGAAATCACCTAAAGTAAGGTGACCCAAGGTACAACTAAAACTCACGCCTTGTTTTACACTGAACGTTCCGTTTTCAAGATGAATGCCGTCACAGTACACATCTCCAGAAACAAACGTCCCGCTCGACAACAGTGAACCGATGTAAGTTGTTGGTGGAATAATGTCAGTCGGCGGAAGAATATCCGTTGGTGGAACAATATCTGTCGGAGGAAGAATGTCCGTTGGTGGTACAATATCTGTTGGAGGAGCCGTATCAGAGCCACCACTATAGCTTAGTGAGTCGTGATTACACCCTAAAAGAGCCGTGGATATGATAGCCAACGCAATTAAGTTTTTTTTCATTGAGCGAAGTTAGTCGTAATTTAAAGTGGACCGTTATCTTATAGATTTACTCCACCTCGATGACTATTGTTTTTTGTCTTAACCACAAAGACCATTACTCATAAGCGATTGAATAAGAAAAACAAAATGATAATTGAGACTCTCATTCCAATTACAAAACCTCTCCCTACCTTAAAACGGAAAAACGCCATATCTCGATTGAGATATGGCGTTTCAATTAGCCATTAACATTAAGACCGATAGGGTATATCTGCCAAAAACACGTTCAAAAAAGAACTAAGGCTTAAGCTTTAAAACTCGGTCAATGTCTTCTGCAGAGTGGCGCTCTGGTACTTGCTCCCACTCTTCGCCAAATGAACGATTAACCACTCGGCCGCGTTGGAAACCTTCACGCGCTTCTAGCTGCTTCGCCCAGCGCACAACGTTGGTGTAAGACTCAACTTGTAGAAATTCGGCTGCGTCGTAAATTTTGCCAAGTACTAAGTTACCGTACCAAGGCCAAATCGCGATATCTGCAATAGACAGCTCTTCACCCGCAACGAAAGTGCTGTTAGCAAGTTGCTTGTCTAACACATCTAGTTGACGCTTAGCTTCCATTGCGAAGCGGTTAATTGGGTACTCTTGCTTTTCATCCGCGTAAGCGTAGAAGTGGCCGAAACCACCGCCTAGGAATGGTGCCGAGCCTTGTGCCCAGAACAACCAGTTAATGGTTTGCGTTCTTGCTGCCCCTTTTTTTGGTAAGAAGTGACCAAATTTTTCTGCTAGATGCATCAAGATAGATGCCGATTCGAATACATTCACGTCTTCGTCACCAGACTTGTCGACAAGTGCTGGTATTTTGGAGTTTGGATTCACGCCAACAAAGCCAGAAGAGAACTGATCAGCCTCACCAATGTTGATCAAGTACGCATCATATTCAGCTTCTTTAACACCCGCCGCTAACAACTCTTCCAGCAAGATAGTGACTTTTTGACCGTTAGGTGTGCCAAGAGAATACAATTGAAAAGCATGGTCACCAACAGGAAGCTCTTTATCAAAGCGAGCTCCAGATTCAGGACTATTGATGTTTGCCCACTTGTTACCACCAGCAGTATCGTTAACCCAAACTTTTGGCGGAGTGTATTGTTCTGACATGATATTTCCTTATTAATATAGGGTCTCACAAACTGATATTAGGTCACATGCCTGCGGTTAAAACCCCTGAATACGATTTATTTTCAAACTGTTAAGCATGGCTTATTCCAGAAAGACATAACCCGCTTAAGCGTTAGTGTGTAGAAGGTAAGTCTGTATTCAAACTTCAATCTAATATCGATAAGTCCACTGCATCATTTAGCAATGATTTTACGAACGACATACCGACAGCTTCAAGAAAGCTGTGATAAAATCGGGATATTACAATTGATAAGGATTTGGCAATGTCTTCTGATTTCACAGGTTCGAGTGCAGCGTATGCTCGCCAAGAGAAAGGCTACCGCGAAAAAGCACTAAAACTGTACCCTTGGGTTTGTGGTAAATGTGCGCGCGAATTTGTTTACTCAAACCTCCGAGAGCTTACCGTTCACCACGTGGATCACGACCATACAAACAACCCTGAAGATGGCAGCAACTGGGAGCTACTGTGCCTGTACTGTCACGATCATGAGCATTCAAAATACACTGACCATGAGCGTTATGGTGTGGATGCAAAAGCGAGTTTAGATGATCATCAGTCAGCGACACACAACCCGTTCGCCGATCTCGCTAAGATGATGAAGAAATAACACACCTTCAGAGTAGTCTTTGGTAGATGGTAACTGCTAGATAATAGATACATAACAAGTAACCCCAGTATGTCACCATACTGGGGTTTCTTTTATCTGCCGTCATAACCAAATAATAGAGTTCAGGTAGGCAGGATCAAAAAAGCCTTCCGAAGAAGGCTTTTTAAGAATCAAATAGAATTATGCTGCCGCTTGCTTGCGAGACTCTTCTACCTTCTTAGCGCGTTGTTTTAGCGTCAATTTATCGCGGTATGCAAACCAAACGTAAGACACAACCACTAAGAAGAACAGGTATGACAATGAGAAAATGAACGGCGATTGAATGATATCGTTCGAGATACCCCAAGAAACACCGATAACAGTCACTGCAATTTTCGCAAAAAAGCCACACATCAATAGCACTAATGCCAACTGTGGGAAACGCGTACTGCGGAATGCAAGCCAGTAGCAACTACCAACTGCTAGAGCCGCAACATAGAAGCCGAATAGGAAAGAGTGAATATGGTCAGCTGCCGCTACACCACCAGAAATTGACATCAATAAAATTAAAAACAGTTTCATAATACTCGCCTCACCATAAGTTGGAAACGCATCCTTTCAAATTTGGAATCTCAGTTTGCATACTATTTTCCCACTTTTTAAGGACAACACAACCCCTCCAATCGAACAAAATGTAAGCAAAAGTACTAACAAAAATCACCCTTAACAATTGCTTAACATTCTGTTTTTAATAAAACTCCGTTACTCCTTGTCTCATATGAACAAAGCGCTGTTACGATTTATTTTGTTACACAAATTTAACCTTGGAAATTAATTAAAATTATTTGTAACTCTGTGATATCCGCACGCAATACGCGTCTATTCAAAAACCATCACCTCAAAATCCCTGAAATAATAAGAAGACAGAGCGAAAAAGAACAAAATAGAGAGGTGTTAAAAACATTTCAAAAACCAATGAAAAACAACTTATTAACAAATTGAATTTAATTTACCAAAAATGGAAAAAGAGATTCCAATCACTTTTTAATTGGTTATAATCCGCGCTCTTTTGCGCTATCTGTTGATAAACGCAAACTAATTTTGAAGAAACAATCACAATAACCCGTCTTTAGTTAAGTGGCTCTCCACTAACCGATGACAAAACTGAGAATAAAAATGAGCAAGATTGATAAAGCAACACGTATCCTGCTAGCAGGCTTCTGTATCAACCTTTGTCTTGGCATCCTGTATGCTTGGAGTGTATTTAACAAAGCGCTAGTAACTGAAGCTGGTTGGAGTGCTGCTGAAGCATCTTCACCTTACGCTATTGCAACTATCACATTCTCTGTTTCTCTTCTTGTTGCGGGCATCCTACAAGACCGTATGGGGCCACGTAAGATCCTTATCTTAGGTACAGCGCTTACAGGCCTAGGTATGATTGCTTCTGGTTTCGCTACAACGCCTATGATGCTGAACATCACGTTCGGTATTATAACAGGTGCAGGTATCGGCTTCGGTTACGCATGTCTGTCTCCATCAGCAATGAAGTGGTTCCACTCTTCTAAGAAAGGTATGGTTAACGGTCTTATCGCAGCAGGCTTCGGTCTTGCGGCTATTTACCTAGCACCAGTAACTTCTGCGCTAATCGACAGCATGGGTATCCAAACTAGCTTTATGATTCTTGGTGTTGGTGTACTTGCAATCGCAGTACCTCTAGCAGCAACAATCAACAACCCACCAGCGGATTACACGCCAGCTGAGCCTAAAGTAAAAGCAGGCCAAGCTCCTAAAGCGGTTAAGAAGACTGAAGACCTAACTTGGAAAGTAATGCTGAAGACTCCTCAGTTCTACTCTCTATGGATCATGTACGCATTCGCTGCATCTGTTGGTCTAATGATCATCGGTAACATCACTACAATTGCTAGCGTTCAAGCTAACCTGCCAAACGCAGTTTACCTAGCGTCTATCCTTGCAGTATTCAACTCAGGCGGCCGTGTTGCTGCGGGTATGCTTGCAGATAAAATCGGTGGCGTACGTACTCTACTTCTAGCGTTCATCCTTCAAGGCGCGAACATGGCTCTATTCGCTACGTTCAACTCTGAATTCACGCTAATCATTGGTACGGCTATCGCAGCGGTTGGTTACGGTACGCTTCTAGCAGTATTCCCAACACTAACTGCTGAGTTCTACGGCCTGAAAAACTACGGTACTAACTACGGCGTGCTTTACACGGCATGGGGTATCGGCGGCGCTATCGGTGCAGCAGTTGTTGGCTTCTCAATGTCAAACGGCGAAGGTTACGGCCTAGCTTACACAATCTCTGCAGTTATGATGGCAGTGTGTATTGTTCTAGCAATCATCACTAAACCAATCTCTGAAGCTAAAGTTGCAGAACTAAAAGCATCACAAGCTTAATCAACAGAAAAGATTGAATTTGTTACTGAAGAGCTTAACCTTAGGGTTAGGCTCTTTTTGTATCAAGCGACTTCTCCATTGACGACCGAAACCAATCTTCAGCTCTCCCCCACTTATTATCTCGACAACTTCAATCGACTGGTTGAACACGCTCAAACGCTCTACCCCGATCTTCTGAGTGATGATGAATGTCGTTGGTTGTCCGCATACAAACGTCTTTCTGTTTCAAGCCAATGCCTAATGGTTCGTTTGCTTTCTCGTAAAGGCCGTTGGTTTCGCAGCGATAAACTCAACTATGTTGAGATCCCAGATCTAAAGACCGAACTGCAAGAGCTAAACAGCTCAGGCTTCATTGGGTTGAGTCATCCCGAAGAACAGCATGACCTCGCCATTAGTGAGGTCGAGCTCGGGTTGCACTTGCTCACCAAACCAGAGCTGTTGAGTGTATTCCCCGCCCTTAAGAGCCATAGAAATGCCAAGAAAGACGAGCTGTTGTTACGGCTTGATCAGCAACCTTTTGACCAATTTCAAAACCTCTCTTTCGACTGTATTTACGTCATCGAATCTCAAGTGATTGATGTATTACTGTTGCTGTTCTTTGCCAACACCTATCAAGACTTAAGTCAGTTCGTGTTAAGCGACCTTGGGCTAAACACCTTTGAGAACTACCCATTAAGCAAGCAACACCGCGTCTTCACCTCTAGGGATCAGCTCAATCAATTAATCCAGATGCGCGATATTCAACGCTTGTATTCAGAAGGTGACCGCAAAGATGGCGAGTTTCTGGAACTGATTTTAAATGCGATTCCTGAAGAATCAGAACACAGAAGTATTGCCAGAAAACGATCGCGTTTGATCAATGATGTTGCTCGCGATCTTGAAAGGCTTAATCTAAACGACCAAGCAATCTTTTGGTTCAGACAATCTACACTTCCTCCGAGCAGAGAACGACTTGCACGCATCTATGATAAGCAAGGTACGCTAGACTTAATGTGTGACATTGTCACGCAAATGAAAGCTACTCCATCGGATGTGTCAGAGTTGGAAATCGCTATTAAGCTTGAAGACCGGCTGCTACGGAAACAGGGGCACAAAGTTTCACGAACCATAAAGCCGAGCTGCAAAGAGTTAAAACTGGAATTAGACCTCAGCCAAACTCGAGTCGAGCTTGCGGTAAAGCAGCATTTTGAGAACCAAGGTTGGGACGTCTATTTTTCAGAAAACAGTTTTCTGTGTGGCTTGTTTGGTTTGGCTTTCTGGGATGTCATTTTCGCAGACGTTGAAGGCGCCTTTATCAATCGTTACCAACATCGACCATTGGATCTGTACCATTCAGATTTCGTAGACAAGCGAGCCGAACAGATTGAAGCCGTGTTTCAGACGATATCCAAACATGGGCTGAACCATTTTCTTGATACTTACGATGAAAAGCAAGGTATCGCGAACCCCTTTGTTCATTGGAATTATTTTCCTAAGGCACTCATCGAACATGGCATGGCTTCAATTCCAAATGCCTTGGTTGTAGACCTCTTCAAAGTGATATTGAGTGACTTAAAGCTATTTAGAACTGGGATGCCGGATTTGATTGCGTTCAAGGGCGATGAGTTTCATTGGATTGAAGTCAAAGGCCCTGGCGATAAACTGCAAGACAACCAGTGGCGCTGGATCAAAGAGTTTGAGCGATTGTCTGTCCCCTTCTCTGTTTGTTACGTCAATCAATGAGTCTTAGCTCTTAACTCTTAACTCTTAACTGCTAGCTTTTAGCTCTTGGGACTTAAATCTAGCTAAGTCTAAACTCCAATTTCTGAGCACTAGCGAGTGACGCGCATCGACAAGTCACTCGTCCCATCAAGATCTTGTCTACAAAATTGTTAGAACATGAGCATTTTCAATCATTTTCGATATAATTATAGAAAATTCCTAATATTTAAATACGTATGAATTTGAAAAAACTCTTCATTTTAGCTTTTGTTAGCGTCTTCTCAGGTTGTGCCGTCTACGCGGGTTTAAACTTCGACGAACTGTTTGGTGAACAACAAGTACGCGATCGCCAAGCACCTATTCTTTCAGCTCAAGCGCAGCACTTCATTGACGAAGTAAAGCCCATCATTGATAACCGATGCGTGGTTTGTCACGCTTGTTATGACGCCCCTTGCCAACTCAAAATGTCTTCAGTGGAAGGTATAGACCGAGGCGCGAGCAAGGCACTCGTTTATCAAGGCACCCGCTTAACGGCATCAGCCCCTACTCGCTTGTTTGAAGATGCTTTAACCACGCAAGAGTGGCGCGATGCGGATTTTCATCCTGTCCTCAATGAGCGTATGCAGAACTCAACGGCTAACCTCGATGCTGGTCTTGTTTCTCGTATGTTGATCCAGAAAGAGAATCACCCTCTGCCCGATCAAACCCAGCTTGAAGGTTTCGACTTTTCAATCGATCGCGACCAACAGTGCCCAACCATTGAAGAATACGCTCAATACGAGAGAGATTACCCAACTTGGGGAATGCCTTATGGGATGCCAAACTTAGACAAAACCGAATACGCGACTTTAATGAGTTGGTTGGAAAATGGCGCGTTAATGAACGACCACATTCCATTGACTGATGCAGAACAAGAGCTCGTTAATGTCTACGAAAGCTTTTTAAACAAGAGCGACAATAAGAGTCAACTTTCAGCACGTTATATCTACGAGCACCTGTTTTTATCTCATGTCTATTTTTCTGATTTAGCTCAACCAACGCGTTTCTTTACTGTTGTTCGCTCTGCAACACCACCAGGTGAAGCGGTACAACGCATCACGACTCGTCGCCCTTATGACGATCCAAAAGTAGACAGTGTTTACTACCGTCTGATTCCAGAACAAGGCACTATCGTCGACAAAACGCACATGCCTTTCGCGCTTAATAAAGAGCGTCTACAAAAGTGGAACACCTGGTTTGTCGACGTAAATTACGAAGTAAAACAACTACCTAGTTACGACATCGATGTTTCAGCAAACCCAATGACATCATTTGAAGCGCTGCCAGTAAACTCGCGCTTCAACTTCATGTTAGATAACGCGCAAAACACCATCATGGCCTACATCAAAGGACCTGTGTGTCGTGGTCAACTTGCCTTGAACGTAATTAACGACCGTTTTTGGGTTTTCTTCATCGACCCAGAGAAAGCCGATGTTCCGGAAATCAACGCCTTCTACGCAAGTCAAAAGAAAAATTTAAAGCTACCTAGCGAACTAAAAAGTAACACCGTACCTGTGACCAACTGGGTAAGATACGCAAAGCAACAAGCGCAATACCTAAACGCGAAATCAGACTTCACTAACCAATGGTTCGAGAGTGGCGTCCACCTAGACACTGGCATCATTTGGGATGGCGATGGCATCAACCCGAATGCTGCTCTCACCGTCTTTAGGCACTTCGATAGCGCCTCTGTTGTACAAGGGTTAGTTGGCACGCAACCTAAGACTGCGTGGATTCTTGATTATGCTCTTCTAGAGCGTATTCATTATCTTCTCGTTGCAGGCTTCGATGTTTACGGCAACTTTGGCCACCAGCTGATTACACGCATGTTCATGGACTTCTTGCGTCTTGAAGGTGAGAGTAACTTCTTAAGCCTTCTTCCTAAAGACGTTCGTCACATTGAACACTCTAGTTGGTACCAGAACCAAAGCGCACAACTGAGTGACTATTTGCAGCGAAACATTGCACCTTTTGATCAGCCGACCAGCGTGGTTTACAAAACGGCGGATCCGAAACACGAACTGCTTGATATGATCAAAGATAAACTCGCACCTGTTCTCGATAATCGCTTTGAGATTGTTGAAACAGGTTTTGGTAGGAAGAATGAAGCACTGCTTAACCAAGTGAATTTGATAAAGGGCGAAGGCCTGCGTCATGTGCCTCAATTAGTGATGATCATGATTGAAGGCGAAAACGGCGAAGAGCAACTGTTCACCATGATTCACAATAACGCGCACAGCAACATTTCTAGCTTGTTTAATGAAGAAGGTAACCGTGATTACGCCAATGATGACCTTACCCTCGTACGAGGCGTTGTCGGTAGCTACCCTGCGGCTTACCTATCATTAACCGAGAGCGAGATTCCTACTCTGGTTAAAACGCTGCAAAACTTAAGCACAGAAGAAGACTACGTGGCGCTGCTGGATAAGTTTGCGGTACGACGCAGTTCTAGCGAGTTCTGGCCATTCAGTGATCGCGTGCATCGTTGGTATCAACAAGACCAACCGATCGAGTTCGGATTGTTGGATTACAACCGCTTCGAGAACCGTTAGTTTTCACTCATAAAGCATAAAAGCAAAAATCCTCTGTCTTGGCCGAGGATTTTTTGTATATGGGGAAAAGTATCTTAGGTGCTATTGAGAAGCGAGAAGTGCTCTTGAGAAGCGAAAAGCTCTCTATATTGAATCCGATGCTTCCGGTTGGTGTAGCTCATCAAAAAACGCACGCGCGGCGGGGGAAAGGGAATCTACAGGTTGCTTCAACACCACATAAAACTGACTCTTAAGGCTCCACTTCTCGGGCTGAAGCGGAATCAAGGCTTGGTCATAATGGCCACGGTCGATTAAATGAGACG
Organism: Vibrio sp. 10N.261.51.A4; assembly: GCF_041471945.1. Lineage (NCBI taxonomy): Bacteria > Pseudomonadati > Pseudomonadota > Gammaproteobacteria > Vibrionales > Vibrionaceae > Vibrio > Vibrio sp. 10N.261.51.A4. Next base: position 36,609 of record NZ_JBFRPJ010000020.1, on the reverse strand, counting down.
GTAAAAAACTCAGGTGTGTGCCCGCCAAGGTTAAAATTACACCCGACTCGACATGCCAGCCATCAAAAGGCTTTACGGAATCGTACTGCTCAATATTCAGTAATCGGAACATCTCATCTTTGGCATAGCCGCCCATGTTGATACGACAGCCATCCAATGAGAAATCCTTGTCCATGATCTTCTCAGCCAGATCCTTACGCGCATACAGATAACTGTGCTCTTCAAACAGTGGGTATTTATGTTGAAACGCTGATTTTTGATGTGACCCTAGAACCACTATCATCATATCAATCTGGTTCTTTGCTAACTTCTCATTCAACTGGGTGAAATCCCCGACATCAACACTCACCTCAACACTGTTACTGCGTTGGTAAAACGTCTCGATCGCTTTGGGAAGTGGGTTATAAGGCAAAGTGACGGTGTTATCCAAACATCCAATTCGCACATGCCCAGAGAGTTCCGTCTGTACACCTCGTAACTTATAAGCGAAGTCGGTTAAGGTCGATTTTAGTTGGTTCGCATATTTATACACTTGCTCACCTTCATGAGTCAGCTTAAAACCACGTCGACCACGTTGGCATAATGTTAATTCTAAGCTTTTTTCCAAGGCAATAAGCTGATTACTCAGCACTGGTTGACTAATCCCAGTGCTTGCGACCGCCTGATTGATGCCTCCTTGTTCAACAATTTCACAAAAAAGCTCTAATCTACGTAGGTCTCTTTTATCTAACTTATTGTTTGGATTCACTTTGCCACTCACATTTGTTTTTTGTTATGTTTACATCTGATTATATTCATTTATTAACAATAAATACATCAGTATGCTTTATTCACACTTATGGAATAACAATGCATGGATGGCACTATGGCGGCAGAAGCTTACGTGAATAAACCCGAAGCAACACACAGCCACAAAAAGATAGATGACTTCGAGTTGGAGCCCGTTCCCGAGAAGGCCAAACGATCTTGGTGGGTCATCAGCCTTATTTGGTTGGCAATCGGCATCGACATTTCGGGACTGTTTCTCGGCTCGATTCTAAGCAGCGGTATTGGTTTTGAAGACGCACTGCTTGCCACGTTTATTGGTTCAGGCTTATTGGCGATCATCGCGATGCTGTGTGCCAACATTGGCTTTCAAGCTGGCGTCTCTACCCCGCTGGTGAGCAGCGCGGTATTTGGCCGTAACGGCGGTAAAATTCTTGGCTTCATCAACGGCATCTCATTAGTCGGCTGGTTCGCATTCCAGGCTGATTTCTTCGCTTTCATCATGGTCGATGCACTGGCGAAATACGACATCATAATTTCACACCTCACCGCTCTTATTGGCGGCAGTGTGTTAATGATGATGACGGCTATCTATGGCGTTCGTGCTTTAGGCAAACTCAGTACCTATTCTGTTCCATTGATGGTGACGTTGATTACCATCGGTTTGTTTATGGCTGCTGATTATCAAGGTGGCGCAGCGCCATCGATTGAAGATCCTTTGACGCTTGGCCAAGCCATCTCTTTTGTTATGTCTATCTGGATTCTAGCTGCGGTTGCTGCACCTGATATTGCTCGCTACGCCAAAACACGCCGTGATGCGATTTTAGGAGCGGGTATCGGTTTCCTCGTCGGCAACAGTGCCATCATTCTTATCGCATTGATCTTGACCAAAATGACCGGCACCGACGACCTAGTCGAAGTCTTCTTCACCCTAGGTTTAGGCATGGCGGCCATTATAGTACTGGTATTTGCACAATGGACCACCAACAGTAGCAACCTAACCTCTGGCGGCTTATGCATGTCGATGGTTCTACCTAAGATTCCGCGCCCTGTTCTGGTTGTGATCATGACCATCGTCGGCATTGGTATCGCTCAACTCGGCATGGTGAACAAGTTTACCGACTTCTTAATGCTACTCAGCGTAACCATTGCGCCTGCTGCGGGTGTCTACATCGTTCAATATTATGTTTTAGATTCGACAAAAATGAGCTTTGAGAACATCCAACAAGTTCCAGCTTGGATGTTTAAAGGCTTGGCTTCTTGGGCATTTGGTACTGCATTCAGCGCTTGTACTGCACCAGAGTTTTTCAACCTGTTTTCGTTCACCAGCATCTCGGCGTTAGACGGCATTCTTGCCGCTGGTGTGATTTACCTCGCCCTAATGAAGCTTTCTCCTTCAAGTGATAAGGAATAGTAGTTGTGATTATTACTGAACAAATGATTGATGATATCGCGCTGGGTGCGACGGTATTAGGTACTGGCGGCGGCGGTGACCCATACAGCGGTGCCTTGATGGCGAAAGTAGCCATTGCAACGGCAAAGCACCCTGTACGCATGATTCCTTTAGAAGACGTGCAAGACGATTGGATGACAGTGCCCTCTTCAATGATTGGCGCACCAACAGTCGCAGTAGAGAAACTCAATTCGAAAGATCAAATGTTGATTGCTTTCGAAGCGATGGAAAAAGCGCTCGGCACTGAAGTAGCGGCAACGTTTCCTATCGAAGTAGGCGGCTTCAATTCATTGATTCCAATTCTCGTTGCAGCACAAAAGAACATTCCTGTGATCGATTGTGATGCGATGGGACGTGCGTTCCCAGAAGCTCAGATGGTGACCTTCTTTCTTGATGGTCTCCCTTCGGCACCGAACACATTGGCCGATGAGCGTGGCAATATCGTCACGCTTTATCCGATTGACGGTATTTGGTCTGAAAAGTTTGCGAGGCCAATTACCGAGCAGATGGGCGGCTCTGCAGCAATGTGCGATTACCCAATGAACGGTAAGAACCTAAAACGCAGCGCACTGCCTGCAACACTGACCCAAGCAATGAAGATTGGTGAAGCGATTAGACTGGCGAACGACAACAATAAAAGTGGCACACAGGCCGTATTAGACATTGTCGGCGGCCATACCATCATCAGTGGCAAGATTGTTGATATTCAACGTGAAACCGATGGTGGTTTTGCAACAGGTGGTGTCGTGATTGAAAAGCTGGCTCAGTTTGAAGATACCGGCGTCGATAACGTGTTTGTGCAGTTCCAAAACGAATTACTTCTCGCGCACAAAGGTACAAGCCGCGCAGACATGAGCCAAGATAACCTGCTGGCATCAACACCGGATCTTATTTCGATCTTGGATCATGAAACGGGTAAGCCAATCACAACCGAACAACTTCGTTACGGGCAGCGCATCGACCTAATTGCCTACCCTTGTGACCCTAAATGGCGCACTGACAAAGGCATCGAAGTCGCGGGCCCGGGTTACTTTGGCTACACCGTCGAGTATCAAACCATTGAACAACTAAAGTCTGCATTGAAGAGGTAGTCGCATGACAAACATTACGCTTGATTACTGCCGCCTTGGCATTGACGTAGGTGGCACCAATACCGACGGTGTACTGCTCGACGCAGACTTGAATGTGATTGCCAAAGTAAAAACCGCAACCACACATGACATTTCAACCGGCATTGATAACGCGATAGCTGCGCTATTAAGCCAAGCAAACATTGATGGTCAGCAAGTGAAACATGCGATGCTTGGTACCACTCAATGCACCAACGCAATCGTTGAACGAAAAGGCTTAGATAGAGTCGGCATGATTCGCTTAGCGCTTCCAAGTGGTGATAGTGTTCCGCCACTCTGTGGTTGGAGCAAAGCTTGGCAAACACTGCTTGGGGAGCACTTCTACCAAGCTCACGGCGGCTATGAGTATGACGGCCAGTTGATTGCCGACATTCAAGAATCTGAAATCCGCGAGCTTTGCCAGAAAATGAAAGGCCAAGTGGATTCCATTGCTATCTGCGGAGTGTTCTCTCCCGTCAATGGCGACCAGGAGCTTCAAGCAGCAGAGTGGATTCAACAAGAACTTCCGGGGGTGAACCTTTCGTTATCCCATAAAGTGGGCAGCTTAGGGCTTTTAGAACGCGAGAACGCCACTATCCTCAATGCTGCTCTGCAAGGTACAGCAAAACGATTCGTAGACGGCTTTTGTAATGCACTCATCAATCATGAAATCCACACCACGCCTTATTTCGGTCAGAACGACGGAACACTGATGTCGCAGCAATTCGCATTGATGTACCCGATTCTTACCGTGGCTTGTGGCCCAACAAACTCGATTCGCGGAGCAAGCCACCTGACCAAGTTAAAAGATGCAATCGTGGTCGATGTGGGTGGCACTACGTCTGATATCGGCGTGCTAACTCACGGTTACCCAAGAGAGTCGAGCTTAGCGGTAGAGATTGGCGAAGTGAGAACCAACTTCCGCATGCCTGATATTTTGGCGTTAGCCATTGGTGGAGGCACCAAGGTTCGTTTTGAGCAAGAACGTATCGAACTAGGCCCTGAAAGTGTTGGTCACACTCTAACGCAAACGGCGCGTAGCTTTGGTGGTGATGAACTTACGCTCACCGATATTGCACTCAAAACAGGTCAAATGCAGTGGCAGGCAGAGCATCAATTGAGTGATGAGATTGGTGTTTCGGCCGAACAAGCAAGCAAGGTTTACCAACAAATGGTCACGGATGTTGAAGAAGGCATCGATAAGATGAAGACCTCTGCAGCGAGTGTACCCGTAATCATGGTTGGCGGCGGCAGTGCACTATTCCCAGATCATTTTGAAGGAGTAAGCCAAGTGGTTCGCCCTGAGCACTTTGAAGTAGCGAATGCCATTGGTGTTGCGCTGGGAGAAATATCAGGCCAGTTCGATAAGATCGTACCGATTGATCCAGCATCACGTGAAGAGACCTTAAAGGGCTTGGAGGAGCAATCAAAGCAACTGGCGATTGAAGCTGGCGCATGCAGCGATAATGTCGCGATCATTGAACGAAGCGAGATTCCATTAAGCTACCTTCAAGGCAACATGGTTCACGTTAAGATCAAAGCAGCTGGACATATCAAGATGGCTTAGAGCTGTTCCTCGACGCCTTACTTAGATTCTTATTCGACAATAAAAAAGCAGGTTACTTCTTCATATTAATACGGAGAAATAGCCTGCTTTTTTTGCTTTTATTTTGGGGCTTCAGCCCAATAACCACTTTATAATTGTTCTCGGAGCGCTGCTAGCGAGTCTTTCACCAGTTCAGGTAACGAGTCAGCATTATCGCGATATTGAAGCAATGGGTCCTCGCTCGCTTCAATGCTCTGGCATAAAGCAAACAGTGCAGATAATCCTAGGCTGCCGGCAGACCCTTTCAGTTTATGAGCTAAAGACTTAATTTCACGAGCGTTATCAGCGGCACTTGCCACAATCAGTTCATCGAGAGTGACTTGGCTGCTTTGGTCAAACAACCCGACAATCTGCACTATTTTTTCTCGACCGAGAATGGCCAAGTCGTCTTTGATAATCTTAGGGTTAATCATCTGCACAATCGGTTCTCCTTGATTATGTTCCGCGTCTTGGTTTGCTCGTTGTGTCGAGCTTGCAAATGCCAATGCTGATAAGTCTAGCTCGGTTTCCTGAGGTTTAGAGTTTAGCTGACAGCAAACAGCATCTGACGGATCCGGCTGAGGCAGCAACAGCATGTGACCGTCCAACTGCTCAACAATCAATTCCGACAAAGCTTCCTTCTCTAACGGCTTAGGTAAGAAGCCATCAAAACCAGACGACAAGTAGCTTTCCACTTCTTCGTTAAACACATGAGCCGATACTGCGATCATTGGGGGTACTTTTCGAATTACGTCTTCTTCACTTTTATGCTGAAGCGCATCGTCTTTGAGTTGTTGAATTAACTCGACGCCATCGCAGTCGGGTAAGTTAATGTCCACCAGCGCAATATCGAACTCTTGCTCACTGAATATGGCTCTCGCTTCTTGTCCGGTTGTCGCAATCACAACCTCGTGCCCCAAGTTATGCAAGAAGCCTTCAGCAACGATGCAGTTTACGGGGTTATCTTCAATCAGAAGTACTTTAGCTCGAATACACGCTTCAATGACCGGTACTTTCGTTTCTATCTTCTCACCGGCTTCAAGTGGCAGTGAGAACCAGAACTGGCTACCCTCGCCTTCTTCAGAATGAACGCCAATATCCCCGTTCATTGCCAACATGATACTTTTACTGATCGCTAATCCAAGCCCTGTGCCGCCGGTTTTGTTGCGACCGCTATCGGTTTGGGTAAAGGCATCAAACAGGCAAGCTTGTTCGCTAGCGTCAATGCCGACACCGGTATCTGACACTTCAAACATCACTCGATTTTCATCTTCGATATCTAAACTGATAAAGATATCGACCGAGCCACTTTCCGTAAACTTAATCGCGTTGCCGACCAAGTTATTCAAGATTTGGCTGATTCGCGTTACGTCACCACGCCAATAGCGTTGCACATCACTTTCAATATGGAAATCAAAGTTCAGCTTCTTCTCAGCGGCGCGTCCTTCCATCAATTGGTAGGTGTCTTGAACCATCTGATGAAGGTCAAACGACGCCGTGCGTATTTCTAAATGCCCCGCTTCAATCTTTGAGTAATCCAACACGTCATTCAAAATCGCGAGTAGGTTCTTACCGCTGCGGTTAATGATGTCTGCATAGCCGGATTGCAGCGGGTCTAACCCGGTATCTTTGAGCAATCTTGCAGTACCTAATACACCGTTCATCGGCGTTCGTATTTCATGACTCATCGTCGCAAGGAAAGCGGATTTTGCGCGGCTTGCTTGTTCTGCGGCGTTACGAGCCTTAGCGTGGTTCCCTACCTCGATGTTCAGCTTCTCATTGGTCTTTTGCAGCTGGTAGGTTCGGTCTGTGACCAACTCTTCTAAGTGTTCTTTGTGCTCTTCAAGTTCGCGTTTCGCCTTTGCTTCACCCACCGCAACCACTTGTAGCGCCTGCGCGGTGTTTCTGGCAGTGATGATCGCCTCGCCCATATGAGCCAGCTCATCATTACCCTTTACCGAGATATCAATATTCAGGCGACCTTGTGCGATAGACATCAAGGCCGATGAGTATTCAGTAAGACGTTTAACAACCGAGATATACACCACTCGCCACACGATAAATGCAACGATAACCAAACCAATAACCGAAATCACAGACAGTGACCATTGAGCCAAATTCAACGTGCTGGTCAGCTCATCAACCGCTTTTTTGGTACTGCGGTTTGAATCATCAACCAGTTGGTTAACCGTTGTATTCAGCTGAGAGAACAGCTCCAACGTATTTTGCATCAGAAACTCTGACTTTTTGGTGTTCTCATATTGTTCTAATGAAATATCGAACACGACTTGGCGTTTTCTGAGCTCTTCTAGAAGCTGAGACATCTGCGCTGAACGAGTAGGATCTTCGACCGCTTTAACGCGGCGCGCCATGATTCTTAGGTTGGATTCAAATTCTGATTGGATTTGATGAATACGCTCTACGTTGGTAACGGTTTGCGTTTCTTCAATTTGGTTAAGCATTTTGAACGCCAGCAAATGCAATTCGTGTAGGCGCTCAGACAAATCAAGGTCAACCTCTACAAGCGCATCTAAGGCTTGGTAGGCTTGATCCGTTTCTTTGGTTTCTAGCAGGTCATAGATATGCGTGACGTTAGCAACCGCAATGGTAGCCGTGTTCAAAACTTGGGTTCGCGTCAACTGCTCTAGCTCTTCGGCCAATAGGCGCATCTCTTCGACACGAGACGACAACTCTTTGCTTAACCAAAGCTTACGCTCAACCGACACACCCAACTCAGCCAGTGTGTTAATAACGCTTTGAACATTGTTTTCGAGTTTATTGAGGAGCTGAGAATCGAAACTGTCGACACCAAGCTCTTTGATATGTTGAAGAAGCGACTCAAGTTGGTCAAACAGTACGGTGCCAGCCTCTTTTCTTTCAGCTTCGTTTCTCGCATTAGAAAGTGTTTGTACTGACGAAATAATACGGTTACTCAACTCAGAAACCTGACGAGCTTCGATCATGGCAGGAAGCGCCGAATCAACGACGTTTCTTTCCGTTTTGGCTACAAAGCTAAAACCAGAAACACCGATCAATGCAGACAATAGAACCAACAGTGCCATCACTAAGAATGAGGCCAGCAGCTTGCGTCCAATACTCGCTGAAGCTAACAACATAAACTCTAAACCTTAAAACGTTCTTCTTTACCCATGCAGAATACGCTATATTTTGCAGTGTTTCTTATCTAAAACCAACAAAACGGCAATTCATGCTATCTAGACCTTTCGCTTCAATAATTCTTCTCTCACTACTGGCCTCAGTGACTACTGTCGCAGGTGCTAGTGAGCCTTTGAGCCCAATAAAACCCGCCAATGCCACATCACAAAAAGAGAAAATCTGTGCCATTTATCCGCACCTCAAAGACTCTTATTGGTTGTCGGTAAACTATGGAATGATCTCTGAAGCAGAAAAGCAGCAAGTTGAGCTAAGAGTATTGGAAGCTGGCGGTTACCCCAACGTGGCCAAACAAGCCTCGCAACTGGTGCTTTGCACGCAATGGAGAGCCGATGCCATTATTTTAGGTACGGTTTCACCCGATGCGTATCATGACAATCTCAGCGATTGGGTTGGCTCGACGCCTGTGTTTGCTACGGTAAATGAGTTAACCGTCAATGAAGAACAACAGAAGGTATTAAAAGGTACGGTCGGTGTCGATTGGTACCAAATGGGATACCAAGTCGGAGATTTTTTGTCGAAACGACACCCGAAAGGATCAGGCGAAACACCTATCGCCCTGTTACTTGGCCCACAAGCGAGTGGCGGCACTAAGCCTGTAGCACTGGGGTTTTATGATGCGATCAAGTCGAGTGATATCAAAATTGCGATCAGCTATTGGGCAGATAACGATAAAGAACTTCAAAGAAATCTAGTACAGCAGGTGATAGAAGAACCTGATATCCAATATATAGTCGGAAGTGCCGTCGCGATTGAAGCAGCGATCAGTGAGCTACGAGCGGCCGATAAAACCGAAGATATTGGGTTAATCTCAAGTTACCTAAGTCACGGAACCTACCGTGGTTTACTCCGTAACAAGGTACTTTTTGCGCCAACCGATAAAATGGTTGAGCAAGGTCGCTTGTCGGTAAAACAAGCCACCAGTTACTTACGCGGTCAACCTTACGAGCAACACAGCGCACCGATTATCGAAGCGCTGACACCTGCAACTCTCAAAGATCAAATTATCGCCGACTCATTGTCACCTTCTGAGTTTCGTCCGGTATTCAGTGTGAATCCTTAGTGCTATATTGGCTGAAGAACTCAAAACAATAAAAACGAAACAACAATTTAGGGAACATTCATGCAAAAAACGACGCGCACTATGCCAACACATAAGCATATCGCTTTGGTCGCTCATGACCACTTCAAACCTGAGCTACTAAGATGGGTCAAAGAGAACAAAGAAAAACTACAAAAGCACTTCCTTTACGCAACGGGCACGACTGGTTCTCTACTAAGTAAAGAGACAGACTTAGCAATCAAGAGCATGATCAGCGGCCCTATGGGCGGTGACCAACAACTTGGCGCGCTTATCTCTGAAGGCAAGATCGATATGCTGATTTTCTTCTGGGATCCACTTAATGCTGTACCACATGACCCAGACGTAAAAGCACTGCTTCGTATCGCAAGTGTTTGGAACATTCCTGTGGCCACTAACCGCGCTACCGCTAATTTCTTGTTTAACTCTTCACTGCTTGAAGAAGAAGTAATCATCGAGATCCCAGACTACGAAGCGTACCTAGCTGAGCGCACGTAATCGCACGTTAAATGTGCTCTCTACTGAACAGACTAAAAAGCCTGCATTTTATCGCAGGCTTTTTTATGTCTCGTTTCAGACATTAAACAGTTCAATCATAAACAGTGTAGTGAGTCTCTACTTATCACTCCACACTGCCATCTCGTTGCCACTTGGCTCTCTGAAATGGAAACGTCTGCCGCCGGGAAAGCTAAAGATCTCACGGTTTATCTGACCACCAGCATCAATTACATCGCGCTCGGTTTGCTCAAGATCTTGGCTATAGAAAACCATCAGTGCCGCGCCATTATCCGTATTCGACGCCAGATCCGCCAAATAGAAGCCGCCCATTAAGCCTTTGCCTTCAAACGCAGAATACTCAGGGCCATAGTCTTCAAAGCTCCAACCAAACACTTGACTGAAAAATGCCTTAGTTGCTGAGATGTCTTTCGCAGCAAATTCAATGTAGTTAATAGAGCCGTGTTCCATAGCAAATTCCTTATGCTTTATGCGTCTGCCTTGTGATATTAGGGCAGGGATTGAAGATCTAATCTTAGACAATCAAGTCAAGTAACATCACTTTTTACGAACAACTGGGTAATCAGAACCATGCAGCTCCTGCACAAAGCCAGAGCCGTCGCCACTGTGCGTGATCCATACTTTCTCTTTTGCCCGCGTCATTGCTACATAGAATAAACGACGCTCTTCAGCATAAGGGAACGCGTCTGATGATTCAGTCAATGCGCCATCAATATGCAGCTGTTTCTTCTTGGTCGGGAACTGTCCTTCGTCAACACAAAGAATAATGACAAAGTCCGCCTCTTTACCTTTACTGCCGTGGCAAGTCATGAACTTGATATCAATGGAAGTGAAGATCTTCTTCCAGTCTTCCAACAACTCTGGCTTGTGGTAATGATTACGTCCAAGTAGCAGCACCGATTTATTGGTTTTGCCTTTGGATTGACGGTTCAGTTGATCAAGAATCTTCTCAACTTCTTTACTTGGCGCACTGTACACCGCCTTCTGCTTCTGTTGCTTGAAGCTGTTCAGTTCTTTCGGAATCTGAATTGGGTTTTCTTGTACAAAGCGATTAGCCACCGCACCTAACTGATTGTTAAAGCGGTAAGTCGTATCTAGGTGATGAATGGTCGAGCTTTCAAAACGATCCTTAAAGCCCGTGGTCAAATCCACATCCGCACCTGCAAACTGGTAAATCGACTGCCAGTCATCGCCTACTGCAAAAATAGAGGCTTGATGCTCGGCTTTAGACTGATTACACAGTGCTTCAACCAAGGCAAGACGATCAGGTGAGATATCTTGGTATTCATCGATCATGATGAACTTCCAAGGTGAGATAAACTTGCCCTTCTCGACATACTGAGTCGCTCGGCTGATCATGATTGAGAAGTCGATATGATTCTGTTCTTTCAGCTCCTTTTGCCACGCGGTTACACATGGCCAACACAGTGAAAGCTCGCTGTTGAGGCGCGCATAGTCTCGGTGATCAATCAGCTGTTGCTGTACTTCTTTTTTGGTTAAACCCGACGCATTCAACTGTTCTAGCTGCTTTTCAAGCCAACCGATCAATTTGAGGTTTGAAACGTGGCTACCAAGCTCATCGTCACCGGTTAAATAAGCGATTGGCCATTTAGACAAATGCTTTTGCCAACGTTTAAAGTTGGTCGGTGTCATCCAGTGCTTCTTCAACCAATCAATGCACCATGCTTGGCGTTGGTTGTCATCGAGCGCTAAAGGAGAAATAACCACACGTTCGGGTTCAACTTGATTCAGTATCTTTAAACCCAACTGGTGGAAAGTGCTGACTTGCACCTTCTCTGCTGATAAACCAATTTTGCTGTCGAGACGTTGCTTCATCTCTTCTGCCGCTTCACGACCAAAAGCGAGCAATAGCAACTCTTCAGCTTGAGCTTGATGGCTTTGCAGTAAATACGCGACGCGAGCCATTAGAACACTGGTTTTACCCGAGCCTGCACCCGCTAAAATAAGGTTGTGATCATCATTCATCAACACCGCATATTGCTGCGATAAGTTCAGTGGTGACGACTCACATTGCGCAAACAACACTTCCCAGTTTTTTCGCTCGGTCTCTAGCCATTGCTGGTTTCTTTCAGCTTGCTTGATTTCCGTTTCAGATAACCATGGCTGCATTCTTGCGATGCGGTTTGGCATGCGTTGTGCGGCCTCTTCTAGCGTCATTGTCATACTCTCTAAGCCTGAGTTGACCATATCAACCCAAGTGTTGACCTTAGAATGCGGTAGAAAGGCTGGTAATTGCTCAAGACGTGTTAATTCAGCTTCCCACTGAGGTACGTGTTCAGCCAATTGTTCACATTGAGTGTCGTGCCACTTCTGATAAGCACTAACTGACGCGCGTGCAAATTGACGGCATTGATCCCAAGGTAAGCCTTGTACTAACCAACTGCACTGTGTTCCATCTTGTTGATTAGCAAAAAATTGTAGCGATCCCCAGAACAATCCGCGCTTTATCGCGATCTTGCCACTCCAAATAGTAAATGGGATACGCTCTTCACTGCCTACTGAAGATAACAGCAAGCGTGGACCATCAAGTTCAACCTGATGATATTCATTTTGAATAAAAAACTGTGCAGTCTTGTTAGCGCTTAGCTGCATTGGAGTGTGCTCTTAATTGGGAATATTGAATTTATATCATGATGTAATGAGAATTAATAATATCTCATATCTTATCGACGCTTTCATGACCACCTACGGGCAATTATGGATAAGTATCAAATTCTTGTGCTTGATTTCTGTTAGGATTATGGTTTTTAGTGTGTCAAGTGAGCGACTGTGGACTTTTCAGCCAAATTACGCCTCTATTGGGCGAATAAAACCATAAATTACAGCGTATTAATTCTCATCACTCTGCTCGGCGTGGTGGTGCCTGCTTGGTATTATGGACAAAACACACTGATCACGCCTTTGATCTTAGGCGTTATTGCTGCGGCTCTTGCGGAAAGTGATGACAGCTTTACCGGGCGCTTGAAAGCACTCACGCTGACCTTTATCTGTTTCGCCGTTGCGGCTTTCTCTATTGAGCTTCTCTTCGATACGCCTTGGCTGTTCGCGATCGGGCTTTTTGTTTCAACCTTCTCTTTTATCATTCTCGGGGCAATTGGCCCTAAATACGCGAGTATCGCGTTTGGTTCTCTCTTGGTTGCCATCTATACCATGCTTGGTGCACACGAGAGCACCAACCTTTGGTTTCAACCGCTTCTACTGTTAACTGGCGCCGCTTGGTACTACTTCATGTCGATGATTTGGCAGATAGTGTGGCCAATGCAACCCGTGCAGCAAAACTTAGCCACGGTATTCGATCAAATCGGTAACTACATCGATTCAAAAGCGGAACTCTTCTACCCCGTTTCTGACTTGATTCCCCAGCCACACCGAATCATTGAAGCCAAACTCAACGCGAGTACCGTTAACGCACTCAACATGTGTAAAGCGACGCTGCTTAATCGCTCTAAGCGCGGACACATTGACGGCCCTAGTGACCGATTTCTTAACACCTACTTCATCGCACAAGATATTCATGAACGCGTAAGCTCTAGCCACTATCGTTATCAAGAGCTAGCAAAACACTTTGAACGCTCTGACGTGTTGTTTCGATTTAAGTATCTACTGGAAGCGCAGGCAACAGCGTGTAAAGAAGTGGCGAGCTCGTTGAAAGTTGGCGCTGAATACCAGCATGGTGACAAGTCTGTATTAGCACTCGATGAGTTGATGTCTTCGCTTAATCATCTGCACCAACAGAACAACCCAGAGTGGAAATCACTGCTGAACCAGTTGGATTACTTATTCAATAACCTAGCAACCGTTGAAAAACAGCTCTCAAATATCAGCAACCCAGATGCAGAGAAGATTGAAGAAGGTGTATTGAACGATACCAACCCTCATACTTTGACGGCAATGTGGCACAAGATCAAAGCTAACTTGCACACCGATTCTATGCTATTCCGCCACGCGATTCGCATGGCGATCACTTTGACGCTGGGCTACGGGATTATCCAGGGTTTTGATATCGAACGAGGTTATTGGATTCTACTGACGACACTGTTTGTGTGTCAGCCAAACTACAGTGCAACCCGTCAAAAACTGACGGCGCGTGTCATTGGCACGGTCGCAGGCTTATTGATCGGAGTACCGTTACTGACTTTCTTCCCGTCGCAAGAGAGCCAATTAGTGTTCATTGTGATCAGTGGCGTGATGTTCTTTGCGTTTCGAATCAATAACTACGGGTTTGCGACCGGCTTTATCACACTGCTTGTGCTCTTCTGCTTTAACCAATTAGGTGAAGGCTACGCGGTAGTATTGCCAAGGTTAGCGGATACCTTTATTGGTTGTGCTCTCGCCGTGCTTGCTGTCATTTATGTGTTACCTGATTGGCAGTCGAAGCGACTGCACAAAGTGATGGCGAATGCGCTCGATTCCAATAAGAACTATCTCGCTCAGATCATCGGCCAATACCGTGTCGGTAAGAAAGATAGCCTAAACTATCGTATCGCTCGACGTAGTGCGCATAATAATGATGCAAACCTGACTGCCGCGATCAGTAGCATGTTGGTTGAACCGGGTAAGTACCGCACCTCTGAAGATGAGAGCTTCCGATTCTTAACACTCAATCATGCTCTACTTAGCTATATCTCGGCTCTGGGTGCTCACAGAACGCGTATTGATGATGAAGCGACACACAAACTGGTGCTAGATGCGCACAGAGTAATCCACCAGCATCTCGACGCTCTAAATGATCAACTCTATTCTCATAAAGAGCATTGTGAAGTGAAAAACGCTTATGACCCGGAGCTGGATAAACGTTTGAGTGAATGGCGAGAAGAAGATGAGAATTCTGTCAAAATGGTTCTACAACAGCTCCATTTGATCTATCGAATGCTTCCAGAACTGCATACCTTAGCGACCAAGTTTGCAGTTAAGGTTAAGATCGACAAGTCGTTTGAAACAGAAGCTTCTTGAGCAACAAACAAAATACCGTAAAAACAAAAAGATAACGCCAATTGCTTATCTTTTGATCATCACAAATATTTATACATTGCTTTACCCATACCCCTAATTGGGTAGAGAAATTACTTACCTACCCTTGTGCCACAAGGGTTGAAGGCGTTTTTACATTGTAGGAATTTTCTGACTTTGATTGACCAAGCCTTAACTTTTCCTAACATTTCTCGGACAAAAAACGACCACAGGAATTTATAGTTGTCTTAGTTTCAAGAAACTTCAAACATCATTTAAAATTCACTTAATCTTGTTTGATTTCCTGAATCAGTAGACTATGCTCTAAAGAGCATATTGATTTGAACAAAGGTCACACTATGAATACACAGCAATTTGAAGCATTTAAGCAGCAAATACAGCTTCTTAGCCCACAACAATTAAAAGCACTTCAGGGTGAGATCGACGGCAACCTTGAAACAGAGAAGCCTTCTTTGCTTACTGATGAAGAATTAAACGCGCTAAATGACCTGTTCAGTTAATAGACAGACATCACTATTTTAGCTTAAGTTCACATTTTCACCGTAAATTTCATCTGTTCACCATTGCGCTCAAAATATCGTCCGCCTAGACTCATTTCATACGTCAATAAAAGGTTCTGATATGTCGATATCTGGTATTCAATCTGGTTACGCCATTATTCAGCAATCCACCAACATGGCTGAAGAAGCCGCAATCGAGCTCAACCAAGCCTCCAAACACGCTCTAGAATCCGACGACACTTTCGAAGCTAGCGATCTCAGCTTTAATCAAATAGAGCCTGAACAAGCCATTTCCTTTAAAGACAAAGAACCTGAACCTGCTTCATCTTCAACCGATTCCTTGATTAAACTGACACAAAGCGCAAGTTATAACCGCGTTGGTGCAAGTGTGGTTGATCGTCAAAACGAAGCCATCGGTAGCCTTCTCGACATTCATATCTAAATTTCGCTCAAATACAGCCTATATTTCGCGAAACTTCGCTGCTTTTTGCTTCAACAACCACACAAACTGTAACTCATTATATCAGGCGCTTGTTTCTGGTTTATTACTCGGTAGAATCAGCGCAAACCAATTTGCTGCACAAACTTTACTTCATACTATTTATGCCAAAACTAAATCTGCATCGCCGTGACTATGTTTCTATTTTAGGAGGCGACATCTCCGCAGACGAATTAGAAAAAAAGCTTCAGCCTCATTTTGAAAAGCCAGTAAATAAGCTGACACCTAGCCCCTACCTGACAGAAAAGAATCTCACACGTCGCTGGACAGCGCTCGATAATGCAGATTCACAGCAAGAACTGCTCGACCCTCATACACAAAGTCAGTTCCAAGCTTATGAGAAAAACATTGAGCACTTTATTGGCACCGTTAAAGTCCCTGTGGGAATATCTGGCCCTTTAAGAGTCAATGGCCTATTTGCTACGGGCGATTACCTCGTACCACTCGCGACCACAGAAGCTGCGCTTGTCGCGTCTTATAACCGTGGTTCTAAGCTGATTACGGCTTGTGGTGGCGCAAGTGCTATGTTGCTCAATGAAGGCGTAACACGTACTCCTGGCTTTGCATTTCAAGGATTAGTTGAAGCCGGACAGTTTGTGGCTTGGGCTGTGACTCAGTATGACCAGTTCAAGATCTTGGCAGAATCAACAACATCACACGGCAAGCTGACCGACATTAATATCAACATCGAAGGTAACCATGTTTACTTGGTGTTCGAATTTCTAACCGGAGACGCTTCTGGTCAGAATATGGTGACCATCGCAACCAATGCCGTGTTTGAGTACATCATCGAAAATACGCCAGTTAAGCCTGACCACGCTTTCCTTGATGGCAACTTGTCAGGCGATAAGAAAGCCAATACCCAAACCTTGCGCAGCGTTCGTGGCAAAAAGGTAACTGCTGAGGTTAATATCCCTGCAGAGCTTGTCGCGAAGTACCTACACACGACACCAGAGAAGATGGTCCAGTTTGGCCAAATGACCACAGTCGGTGGCGCTTTGAGCGGCACTATCGGTATCAACGCCCATTATGCGAATGCACTGGCGGCACTTTACATCGCTTGTGGCCAAGACGCGGCCTGTGTCGCCGAGTCAGCGATTGGTATGACGCGTATGGAACTCAACAAAGAAGGCGGTTTATACGCTAGCGTGACACTGCCTAACCTAATGGTGGGGACTGTCGGCGGTGGTACTGGCTTGCCAAGTCAAAAAGCCTGTTTAGATTTACTTGGGCTGCATGGTAACGGTAAATCACAAGCCCTAGCTGAAGTTTGTGCTGCACTGTGTTTAGCGGGTGAACTATCGATTGTGGGCGCATTTTGCGCAGGCCACTTTTCACGAGCGCACCATAAGCTAGCTCGTAAATAACCTTTATCCAATTTGGCTTGTTCGATTTTGTCGTTCATGCAAAATCACAAGCCAATCTGAATGCGTGAGTCATAAATGGATTACTTACACTTATCTAGGGTGAGCCTTAAGCACCTCACTGCGCTTCATATTATGCTGAACACCCACAGCGTCACTCAGACCTCAGAGCAACTCTGTGTCAGCCCTTCGAGTGTAAGCAAAACCCTGTCTCAGTTGCGTGACATCCTGAATGATGAGCTTTTCTATCGAGATGGTACCAAGCTTATCCCGACTCCCTTTGCTCTGAAGATAGCGCCCACTGTTCACGCAATTCTTTCAAGCATGAATGGACTGCTTCATCAAAAGAGTTTTACCCCTCAAGAGTACCAAGGCAGTTTTTCACTTTCGATGCGTGAAAGTACTTTCGAAGTATTTGCCTCAAAGATCAGTAAAATTACCACTGAACTGGCGCCAAGCGCGAAGCTCAACATCTATTCGAAACAACAGCTCGGCTTCGATGCTTTACTCAGTGGCAAGGTCAATTTGATCTTGTTGCCTCATGATATATCTCAGCCGCCGACCGATAACAAAGAGCTGGTTTGGGAAACAATTCTTCCAGATGAAATGGTTTGTTTGATGGGCGCACACCACCCTCTCGCTCAGCAAGAACTGACGGTAGAAGGCTACTTAGATTACAAGCACATTGGGATTTTAGATAACGAACTGTCTCAGCCTTACTTTGAACAAAACTTGGTTCAATGCCACCAACCAAGAGAGATGGCAATATCGGTCGCGGACTTCGGCTCTGCGGCTGTGTTGTGTCACCACACACCTTTCCTGTTCACTTGCTCTAAACAGTGGGCTGAGCATGCTAAACAAGCTCAGGGCTTAGTGAGCAAGCCCTTGCCTTTTGATTACGGTAAGGTGGCGTACAGCTTGGTGTGGAATAAACCCAACATGAATGATCAAGCGATCAAATGGTTGTGTGACCTGTTTTTAGAAGCTTAATATTTTTAGAGACTTAATATCTTTAGAAAGTTAACGTTCTTAGAAGCCTGATTGACCGCCTAAGAAATCTAAAGACTAGGTATAAACCTCAGGAGTTTGCATCGGTCTTTGAACTATGGTGTAGAGCTTATCGTGAAAGCTCTGCATCTGTTTTTCGGTGCATTTCGGCCAATCTAACGCGTCGCCAATGACACCATGATGCTGAAACGCATTGAGTCGAATTCGAACATCACTTGGTAGAGTCTTCAAGTAACGCCCCACTTGTTCAATTTCGTCCTCAAGATCGCTTTTATTTGGGATATGTAGCAACCTAACTTCGTGCAGTTTTCCTTTATCTGCTAAGTAGTTAATGGTTTCAAACACCCTATGATTACCTCTACCCACTAACCATTGATGTGTTTCCGATTGCCATGATTTTAGGTCAATCATCGCGCCATCAAGATAAGGCAACACCTTGTCCCACCCTTGAAGTGACAGCGAACCATTACTATCAATAAAACACGTGAGATGCGCTAACTGTGGATCACGTTTAATCGCTTGAAACAGCTCTATGATAAACGGCAACTGCATGGTCGCTTCACCGCCAGAAACGGTAATGCCACTCAAGAAAAACTGATTATGCCTGACAAGCTCCAGAACCTCTGAGACCGTCATTGTGGTAATTTTCGGGCTCGACTTATGGTCGCAGATATCAATGCACTTATCGCAGTTGGTGCAAGCTGCTGGGTCCCACTTCACTTTGCCATCAACCATGCTTAAAGCACGGCTTGGACAGCCACTCACACAATCTCCGCAATGGTTACAGTGATTAATAGTGTGTGGGTTATGGCAGGTTATACAATCGAAATTGCACCCTTGTAGAAACAGCACTAGGCGATTTCCCGGTCCATCAACACAAGAAAAGGTCAGCACACGGCTGACCTTCGCTTGTTTTTCTGTCTTATTATTTTTAACCCTAGCCATTTGAGTTGTTAGATCAGAAATTTTCATAATTCACATTGTTCGTATTCGAAACGCACCATACACATAACGCACGCACGTTAAAGCTATTCGTATGTCGGCGACATCTCTAAACTCGCCACGCGTGGTTTACGCTCTAATATGCCCGTGTTCTTCGCAGCTTCGGCACCTAAAAAGGTGGTATTGGTGCGTGAGCCTTGCTCGTCATATTTGGCAATGTCAGACAGCTTAATCATGTAACCCGTCACGCGAACCAAATCGTTTGATGCCACGTTAGCCGTAAACTCACGGTAACCCGCTTGAATCGCACCTTTACACAAATTGAACATCGCTTCAGGGTTAGATTTCACTGTTTCGTCGATGGTCAGAATGTCACTGATGCCCGACGTGTAGAACTTATGGTGACCCGCAGTTGCACGAACATAAGAGACTGGATCCGGTTCGGTTCCATAAGGAATACGGACACCCGGGGTCACATCTTCATCTAGGCTAATACCGCCTTGAGCATGCAGCAGAGCTTTACCTTCTAACCCATACTTCACTTCAGAGCGTTCAACGATCTCAGCCAGCTTTTCAGAGATACGATGACCAAGCTGATTCGCCAGTTCATCGTGACCATAACGCCCTGCTTGACCTTCTTTCTCCAACAAGATGTTGACTGCTTCCGCCATGCCGTAAATACCAAACATTGGCGCAAAGCGATCCTCTTCGATCAAACCTTCTTTGGTCAAGAAGCCTTCGAAGAAGTTAGACTCTTCATGCAAGAAGCGGCTTCGAACGTTCATCAACTCAACCATGATGCCACTGTAGTTCGGCAATACTTGTTGTAAGAAATCAGCACTGTCCTCAGACTTCAACGCCACTTGCTTAAGGTTCATACGCACCAAGGTGTTTGAACCACCCGCTAACGGCAGAGAGTTGTAGCAGCTCACAATACCAAAACGCTTATCGCCGTAAGCCTCGGCATGCGCTGGATAGTTTGCAATATGTGGTTTACTGCATTCACAGATGTTGCTCGCCGCATGACGAAGTAGATCATCAGGTGTCAAGGCTGGGTCGTACATAAAGGTTAAGTTTGGCGCGATCTGCTTCAATTCAGCGTCTACACGTAAAATCGTACGGCAGATAATGTTGTCTGTTGGGCCGATATTCACATGCATAAAGGCGTCTGGCAGTGTGCGATCCAACATGATCCAGAACAGCTTAATCTTTTGGTATACCTGCTCTTCTGTTAAGTCGCCCACGAAAGGCATCAACACATCATCCAACTGACCTAGGTAAACCGGAATTGAAGTGACAGACGGAACATGGTGGTAAAGGATGGTAAGCATGTTCAATGCTTCATCGAAGTTGGTTGCCGCGCTAAGCTCTAAATACTCTGAGCCTTGATGTAAGTATTTAGAATAATCTGGAAGTACATAGCGCGGCTTAAATGGGGCGTGCCCTTCAAACATGTCACACAGCACACATTGTTGTAAGGCTTGCTCTACTTCTTTGCTTACCGGCATATACGGTAAGCTGGCTTCAGCTTCTAAGGCAAGATAGCTCGACTTCTGTTTTGGTGACAGGTTGGCATCTGAAATGATATTGCTAAAGCGTTGTTGTTGCTCTGAAAGTGGTGAAGAAGTAGATGACGCAGATTGGTGGCTCATGATTAAACCCTTAGTGTTGTTATGGGCTTATTTTATATCTCACCGTTATATTTCCACTAATGAAATGTATGCAAGACTACATTTCCAAAATGGAAATAAATAATTTGTAAATTAGCGGTGTTGAGTTTTCTATGAGCGAGATGAGAAACAGAGAAATAGAGAAATAGAGAAACCAGAGTTAGTAGTGAAGAAATGAGAAAGCGCTAATTCGTTCTGTTTAAAACGATAGCGCCAAAAAGAGAAAACCCACATAACTGACGTTAGAGTCGTTAATGTGGGTTTAGTAGTTTAAATGAGCATTCTGAATGCTAGCTCAAGGCATACACACGATTACAGATCTGGAAGCGCTTGTTTACGTCCAACACCCATTAATACCTTTAACTCTCCTTGTGGAGTGTCAATCGAGAACGGTGTAGAGACTTCAACTACTGCAAAGCCCGCTGCACTCAATACATTTTCTGAGCGCTGTTGGCTTACACCGTAGTCTTCACTGTCGCTTTCCAAGTACCAATCCCAGTGTACAAACGTACCGTCGTTTTCAAGCAGCGTGTAAATCAGACTGACTGTGTCTTGTAGGTTCGGGATAAAACCACACACCGAAGAGGCTACCACTAGGTCAAACTGGTTTCTGAATGCTGGATGCTGCGCTGCAAGTCCGCGCGATAAAATATCAACTACCGGTTCAACGTTAGGTAACTCTTTCTTATCTAACTCTTCAATCATCCCTTCAGAGATATCAAGTGCGATGATCTCTTTTGCTAAAGGAGATATTTTCTGGCTGAGTAGTCCTGTACCACAACCAAAATCAAGGACACGGGTTCCGTTTAAATCAACGAGCTGTGTTAACTGGTCAAATACGGATTGTGCGAATACTGCGGTTGCGGGATCTTTATCCCAATCAACGGCGTATTCGTCCCATTGTTTCGCCATCATGGCCTCCATCTTTACTTCTTGTAGGTTCGGAACTTCCCCAGAGTAAACCAAATTAGTCAATTCGTCATAGAGTTATCATGCAAAGATGGACTATTTCTAAGATAGTCAGCACAATATTCAGATAATATGCACCGACCCCCGCTCAATATGGAAATGAAATGAACCTTTCTCAAGTCCAAGCCTTTTGTTCCGTTGCTGATTTAGGATCAGTTTCTGAAGCTGCACGCCAGTTAGAATGCAACCGAACCAAACTCAGCATGTCGATTAAAGCCTTGGAAAAAGAGTTAGATGTCGAGCTGTTCGTCCGCAGCGGAAACCACGTTGAGCTTTCAGAAGCGGGTAAAGCGATTTACAAAGATTGCGAAGGCATGTTGGTGACAGCCGCGCGTATTAAACAAACCTGCTTGCATGTTTCGGGCGAATTCAACGCAGAAATTTGGATAGCACGAGATGACTCCCTACCCGATGAAATGTGGCAGGACTTATCTCACGCCTTAAATAACAAGTACCCTTCTACCTCATTCAACTTCGTTCTCGCATCGAGCGGTGACTTAGCTAACCTAGTTGAAACTCAGCAAGTCGACTTCGCATTTGGTGTCGATTACGAACGCGTCGATGACCCAAGAATTATCTACAACCCGCTTGGTAAGATTCGAATGATGTCTGTATGTAAGAAAGGACATGATTTGAGTGCGATGCGACGAGTGTCTGATGAAGTACTGAGAAATTCGATGCAAGCAACCATGGTTTATCTTAATGAAAAGGATAATCCTGAGCTTGAGCCCTTCTCGCGTCGTTACATTGGCTTCTCTAGCTTCGACTTTATGTTGGATACGATTCTACGTGAAGAAGCATGGGGCGTAATGCCTGAGCCATTGATTCGCCATTTACTGCGTAAACAAGAGCTTGCCGTGATCAAACACACCTACGGTTTAACACAAGAAGACTACTGTATGTTTACCGCGGCAGGCATGGCAGAGCACCCAGGAATGAATTGGTTGGCCGACCAGCTTAGTGATTATTTGTTTGATTTCTAGCTCGCGCTTATTGCTTATCGTCGATAACAAAGGGAAAAACCACAAACAGCACTACTCCTAAAAGACCATCACGTGATCCACTAAATAGCGTCCGTCTTCTTCAACCAATACCATTTCAGCGACAAACTCACCTTTGGCGATGGTGTAAGCTTGTTTCCACACAAAGGCGATCGAGTCTGAACGTCTAAATAAAGCAACTTGCTCACGCTCAGCAAAAAAGCCATTACTGTGCTGATAATGGTGACACACCTTTTCTAAATATTCTGGCGTAACAATGTCTTTCATCCTTTGAGTAAAATCTCGACAGTGCTGTTCATGATCAACCTTAGTTGAACCATCCATCAGATTATCCATGATCGGGTTAGCAATCGCCCACAACTCATTATCACTGATATCGTCAAACTTCATATTGATTCACTCCTTGTCCATCGCAGTCGCAGTCAAATCTAGAAGACCAATAAGACCTTAGCGACTAATGTGTTTTATTAATCATAAACGATCCTATTTCAGTTGCACACCATCACCAAAAAACACTCAACGTCAACTTTATTGACACCACACCCTGATCTTAAATCACTGAATTTTATTGATTTATATGTTCGAATTAAATAAGACATATAAACATCATCAGATAAAGTTTGTAAAGTTAGCTCATTATTAGAACAATGAAGTTATCAAAAACATCTGGAAAATATTATGTGTGACAGGAAAAGCCAAAACGAAAATCGAGTACTATTGTTCTCAGCCCTTTTAGCATCAGGCTTCGCAATTGGCGGATTGGTGTTGGGTCTTCTCGTTGGCTCTCTGGTCATAGTGTTTGACGGTGTCTATTCTCTTATCAGCTTACTGTTAACTTTATTGTCACTAGCTGCTTCAAAATACATTAACCGCCCTTCAGATAGAGAGTTCCCGTTCGGTCGAGCTATCATCGAGCCGATTGTGATTGCGATTAAAGCCGTTGTGATTCTGCTTGTGGTTGGTTATTCACTTTACTCTGCGATTGGTGCCCTAATGACGGGTGGTCGTGAAGTTGATGCTTCTATTGCAACTCTGTTTGGTATTTTCAACGTGTTGGGTTGTGGTTACGCTTGGTGGTACATCGCGAATAAGAGCAAACGTATTTCTTCAGGTCTGATTCAGGCTGAATCTAAGCAGTGGCAGATGGATACGCTACTGAGTGTAGCGGTAACAGCGGGTTTCGTAGCGGCTTGGTTAATTACTTTTTCTCCGCTTGCAGAATACGCAGTCTATGCCGACCCAATGATGATGTTGCTAATGTCTTTCTACTTCATCAAAGTGCCTTTCGACATGTTACGTGAGGCGATGCGCGAACTGCTTATGATGTCGGCAAACAAAGATATTTGTGATGCGGTAGATAAGAACGTTGTCGCGGTAGACAAAGAAGCGGAGCAAGATTTGGAGCTGATGGGTGTGACTAAGGTTGGTCCAGAATTACGAATCAATGTTGATATTCATACCAACGACCAAAAAGCGATTGCGGTCGATGATATTGAACGTACGCGCCGCCAACTTAAGCGACGCTTATCGAAGATGCCTTATGAGCTTCAATTGAATCTCAATATCGCGAGTTAAGAGTCGAGAGTTAAGAACCAAGAGCTAACCAATCAATCTCTCGCTGACTAAGACTCTGATTGAACCTTTTTAGAAGCCGACGCCGTAACCGTCGGCTTTTTGTCTCTGGTTACCCACCAGCAAGCTAAAGAGCCAATCGTTACCATACAAACGCCCTGCCAAAACGTCATGCTCAATGACAAACCCAAAATAATAGAAGACAGTAAGGTCGCAAAAATAGGCGTGAAATACGACATGGTCGCCAAGAAGACCATATTGCCGCCAAGTATCGCTGTATTCCAAAGCGCGTAACCTGCGCCCATACACACGCCTGCCAACACTAAGTCAATCGCAGCACTGGTTGTCATCACCATGCCGGTTTCGTTACTCAATGCGTATTTGATCCACAAGGTGATTGCCGTTGCGATAAAGAACAACACAATCGCATTCTGCCCTTTCGCCACTTTCTGAGTGTAATTACAGTAAACCGCCCAAATAATCGCGCCGAAAAACGCCATTGAATAAGTTTTTGGGTTAGTAGCAACATTGGCAGCGATTTGTTCAACAGAAAGCCCCTGATCGCCGCTGATGCTCCAAGCGACGCCAAAGAAGGCCAAGAAGATACTTGGGTAAACCAACCAGTTAATTTTCTTGTCGCTCAGCAGCACCGCAAATAACACCGTCAGTGCTGGCCATAAGTAGTTGATGACAGCCATTTCCAAGGCTTGATGTCTATTGTTTGCCATTCCCAACGCCAAAGCCAAGAAGATCTCATAACAAACGAACAAGGCGCCGCCAATCAGCAAGTAAGACTTAGAAAAGCGTGAAAACTTAGGTAGCCCCATAACACAGACCAACAACAGCGAACTCACCGTATAAAGACTGGCCGCACCACCAATTGGACCTAGCTGTTCTGAGACGCTACGAGACAGAGCAATCAAGCAGCTCCATAGTAAAATGGCGATAATACCGTAGCAGCTATAACGATGAGATTTCAGCACACTTTTTCCTTTATCTGTTTTGATGGTCACTCTATGGTAAAACCAAGTTCAAAATAATTGGCCGAGTACATTTTCGTACTCGGCCATCAACACTTTGTTTACAAAGCATTGGTCGATTAAAGAAATCAACCGATTATGATTGTGTATTCGCTAGTGGCGGTCAGTTGTTAACTATTCACTAAGCCAGCAGTAGAGCTTGCAAGTCAGCCAAAGACTTCACTTGGTAGTGAGGATTGATACCCGCTGGCGCTGCCTTTTCTTGGCTGTTTAACCAACACGTTTCGATGCCAAAATCGAGTCCACCTAGAATATCGGAATGTGGGTTATCCCCGACCATCAATATTCTTTGCTTAGATGGCAATCCAACCAGCTTATGCGCATATTCAAAAATCTCGGCATCCGGTTTGGCTACCCCAACTTCTTCAGAAATGATCACGTGCTCAAAGTAATCCGTCATTCCTGTGCGCTCTAAACGGATTGACTGCAGCTCTGTAAAACCGTTAGTGATGATGCCCATGTTCACCTTGCCTTTTAAAGACTCCACCAACTCTTGTGCACCTGGTAATAAAGAACAGATATCCGCCATTGCGGTCAAAAATGCACTGTTTAGTTCTGCTGTTGTTGTCTCTAACTTTGTTGCCCAGCTTTCAAAACGCGCGTGCTTCAGTTGAGCTGCCGTAATGCGGCCATCTTGATAATCTACCCAAAGTGGTAAATTAACCTCTTGGTAAACCGAATAATCCTGTTCACTAAAATCCACACCAAAACGGGAGAACATCAGCTTCATTCCTTGAAAAGCATCAAAGTGGAACAAGGTTTCATCCGCATCAAAGAATATCCAATCGTACTTCATTTTCTGTCCTGTTATTCGCGTTGTTGAGCAGTGCTGTGTCTGTTTTTATCGTAGTTTTGCTTAATTTTTCTCTTCGCCTTGTAGGCTGGCAATCACTTTACTCGTAAATCTGTGAGCCTGTATATAAATCTAATAATTTATAGAAAACAAGCAGCAAGTCATGATGTATCGCAAATTTTGCCACATATTAAACCAATACCATACAAGAAATACATTTAAGTACCGGGAGGTATTATGAAGCACTTCTTACCGTCATCTGTCATGCTCACCCCATTTCTTGTCAAATACTATGACGAGGAGCCAGAAGACACCCTTGAGTCTGAAGAGTCGCAAGATCCTCAAATTGAGTGCAGTGATGACTCCGATAAAACGTCGACACCTGCCTAGCCAGATCAACTTTCAGTGAAAAACCTTAATTTTCATTGTTATAGAGCACCATTCTGCTCTTGGTGGAGCCAATTTATCGCTAACCACTACTGACAAAGAGCACAACCAAAAAACATGAAAACGATTGCTATATGAGCCCTATCACAACGACTAGCCACAAAGTGGTAGTTCGGAATCAAAGTTGTTCCAGATCAATGGTCGACCACTTGAATGCCGACAACATGTAGGAAATTACAAATCATAATTAACGGAGTTTTCCAATGTCTACTGCATTTTACATCCCTACAATCAACTTCATGGGTACTGGCTGTCTGAAGGATGCTGCTGATAGCATTCAGTCTCAAGGCTTTAAAAAAGGTCTGATCGTTACTGATAAGATCCTGAATCAAATTGGCGTAGTTAAGCAGGTACAAGACCTTCTTAGCCAGCGTGGCGTAGACGCAGTTGTATTCGACGGCACTCAACCAAACCCAACCATCACTAACGTGAACGATGGTCTAGAATTGCTGACTGACAACGATTGTGATTTTGTTGTTTCTCTAGGTGGCGGTTCTCCACACGACTGCGCAAAAGGTATCGCTTTGGTTGCTTCTAACGGCGGCAAGATTGCAGATTACGAAGGTGTCGATCAATCTGAAAAACCGATGATGCCTCTTATCGCTATCAACACGACTGCGGGCACCGCTTCAGAAATGACACGTTTCTGCATCATCACTGATGAAGAGCGCCACATTAAGATGGCTATCGTTGATAAGCACACAACACCGCTTATTTCAGTAAACGATCCTGAACTAATGCTTGCTAAGCCTGCATCACTGACTGCTGCAACAGGTATGGATGCGCTAACACACGCAATCGAAGCTTACGTTTCTATCGCAGCGACACCAATTACAGACGCTGTAGCGATTAAAGCCATTGAACTTGTACAAGCTCACCTAAGAACGGCAGTAGCGCACGGCGAAGACATTGAAGCACGTGAACAAATGGCTTACGCACAGTTCATGGCGGGTATGGCGTTCAACAACGCGTCACTAGGTTATGTTCATGCGATGGCGCATCAGCTAGGCGGCTTCTACGATCTTCCACACGGTGTGTGTAATGCTATCTTGCTACCACACGTTCAACGCTACAACGCGCAAGTTTGTCCTGAGCGTCTACGTGATGTTGCAAAAGCAATGGGCGTTAACGTTGAAGGTATGTCACCAGAGCAAGGTGCAGAAGCTGCGATCGAAGCAATTGTTCAACTAGCAAATGACGTGAACATCCCAACAGGTATCGCGCAACTTGGTGCGAAGCTAGAAGATATCCCTACTCTGTCTGACAACGCACTAAAAGATGCTTGTGGTTTTACTAATCCTAAACAAGCGACCCACGAAGAAATCTCTGCGATTTTCGAAGCGGCAATGTAATCTGCCATTAAGTCACTTATAAACTTATCGACAAACAGGCTCACCTACTGAGCCCGTTTTCTTTACCTGCCATATGTTATTCAAGTCTCTGTTTTGAATAGCCACTGATTAAGATAAATCTCTTTAAAAGTCGCATTGTCATAACTGCTTAGTTATAGTCAAACTATTGATACATAGAATGACAAACAGGTTCCATTGAGTCGTTGGATAGTTAACTCCTCATTATTAGCATCGCTCGTTTCCCACTCTGCCTTCGCGGAGGAACAGGATGAGTGTCACAGCCAACCGTTAGAAGACACGCGCGTCGAAAAAGCTGACCACTACCTAAACAGCAAGTTTTGTCAGCCCGCAATATGGTTCGATAACTTCTTTGTGGATGACCGTATTACCGAGGACGCCAGAGCCGGAACCTCTGTACGTTGGTATAATGATTTCATCTATTCTGAGGGCGGTGACGTGGATTATTCCACCAAGCTCAACGCACGCCTGCATTTACCCTTTGTCAGCAAAAGGCTTAAGCTAATCTACGAGTCTGTTGGCGATGAAGAATTCTTAGACTTCTTCCCACAAGATTCTGAAGAGTTAGAAAATGCACTTGGCCTTCGTTATGACGCCTATGCCAAGGGTTACAGTAGTTTCAATATCAAAGCGACATTACGCCCAAGAATAGAGGCTCGCTATCGTTTTACCTACCCGCTCACCACAGATGCAGTATTCCGGCTAACCCAACGTGTGTATCAAGAGAAGAAAGAGACGGGAGAGATCACTGATATCGATTTTGACCTCTCTTTGAGTGACGATTTCTTAGCGCGTTGGTCTAACTTTGCTGGCTATAACGATGACCTCAAAGGCTGGGAGTATGGTACGGGCATTACCTTGTACCATTACCTTTCTCAAGACCAAGCTCTGTAATACAGCGCCACGATAACCGCGACCAGCGAACCGTATAACCACAACGAATATTCGCAAGTGTCGGTAACGTATAGAGAAAATGTATGGAAGGAATGGCTGTTTTACGAGGTCACCCCGCGTTACCAGTGGGAACGAGAGCCTTACGAGAAACACACGGAGAAGCCAACATCACCCTTAGGCTTGAAGTCTTGTTCAACAATGTCTAGTGAGTGTTTGTGAGATTGGGGCATCGTTAGATAGAAAACGAGGCACAAAAAAGCACATCATGTGATGTGCTTTTTCAGTTCTATATAAGGCTTAAACTGTAGTCTTAACCTTTGTAATTTCTTACTCGCGCCGCTTCTGCTTCACGTTTATCGACAACCGTCTTACCGATTGGCGCCAGCGAGATAACCGCTAATTTAAGGTGCTGAATCGCGAACGGAATACCGATGATGGTAATGAAACACGCCACAGCTGACATGATGTGACCAATCGCTAGCCAGATACCCGCAAATAAGAACCAAATCACGTTACCAATCACGCCTAGCGGGCTCGTGCCGATGTCCATTTCATTGGTTAGCTCGTCACGCGAAATCGCTTCCTGACCAAATGGGAAGAATGAGAAGTTACCCATAACGAAACACGCTCTACCCCATGGAATACCAACGATGGTTAGGAATGCGAGCAGTCCGAAGAACCACCAAGCTAGTCCCATAAATACGCCACCGAACAGAAACCAAATGATGTTTCCTATTGTTTTCATTCTGTATTCTCCAAATCTTTAAATGCTGTTTATTTGATATGCCGAGTAAGGCAATGCTTGTTCTAATAGGTTCATTATTGTTGAACCTTTATGAACCGTTTATGAATCACTTACATTTTATGTGATTGATATACACCACGGTTCTCTAAATCTACATAGGGCTAAACCCATTTATTTGATACCATACACTTAGATTTTTAGTACCAAAAAGCTAAACAGACTCAACAACGAATTTAAGGCCGAATTTATGAATAACACTGAGCAACCTAAAAAGAAAATGAAAAACTGGGTGCCAATCGTCTTCTTCGGACTTCTCAGTACGGTTCCAGTGTTCATGTTCTTAGTTGATGTGTACATCAACCAGTATATGTAACAGAGCCGGACATCCTAGCTATATAAATGGATATAAGAACCCTTTCCTGTATCCATTTCAGTTCCAATTAGATCAGTTCTTCTGCAGTCAGCTCTTCTGTAATCAAATCAACTTTTCCGTAATCAAATCAGCTCTTCGTTAATAAAATCAAGAATGTCGATCAGCTCATGATCAGGCAGATTCAGTAAGTTATCACCAACATACCATTCAATCTTACATTGGTTTGGCAATTCGCTGATCGCTGGATTTCCTATCCAAACCTTGTGTTTCTTCGCTATGTTATCTCTCACAATAATGCCGTCTTCATAGCTCACAGGTAAATATAGGTGAAGCATGTTGACCTGCGGTTGCTGCGGATTAACAGTGAACTGAGGATAGTCTAATAAGATTTGGTAGATCTGTTTTGTTCGCTCAAACAGTGATGGCATCAACTCTAATCGCTCATCAAACTGCATTGCTGCTGAAACCACATAAGGCGTTCGGTGATAAACATTGCCACCTTGGCGCTTCATCCACGCCGATGCTTTCGCGACAAAGGCTTTATCGCCCAACAATAACGAACCACCAAGGCCATTGAGACCTTTGTACAGCGAAACATAAGCACTATCGAAGCCCTGAGCAATCTCGCTGTATGGCTTTTGATAATACGCGCCGCATTCCCACAAACGTGCACCGTCCATATGAAGGTGAATCGATTGTTCTTTGCAGTATTGCTTTATAGCTTCAAGCTCTTCCCACTCTGGCAATTGACCGCCAATTTCGCGCATCGGTAATTCATAAAGAGCGGCTGCAATCTCATCAGGCCATGCCTTTAAGTCATCAACATTCCAAGTGCGAAATACATTGCCGACCGGAAGCACGTTGAAACGATTTTGGAGCTGATACCCTTGGCGTTCATGGCGAATGATATGACTCGACTCATGCATCGCTACTACCGGGTTTCTTTTCTCTTGGCAGGCAATTTCTAATGCTGTGGGTTGATTCATGGTGCCGGTAATAACAAACACGGCGGCTTCATAACCAAGCAGCTCTGCGACCTTATTTTCAAAGCTCTCGATAAACTCGCCATCACCGTAGCTATCATGGCTCACATTGTGTGTTTCACACCATTCAGCCATCTGAGCGAATGTTTGTGCTGGTGTCGGTTCTAGATGACCAGAAAGCAACAAATCACATTGTTGACGCAAGTCCATGCTCATAGTTTTTTCCTTTATTCATTATCGTTCTATGTAGGGTTATTGGATTATTTACGTTACCCACCAACGGTGACATAAAATGCCCACATTCGCTTTTACTATTCGTGAATAATTAGTTTTACTCAGTCATCGGCTACTTGTGCCTGAAAGACACAAAATGACTGGTGTCTTATATAATTAAACGCAGAAAGCACACGTATCTAAACAAAGAAGTATGGGCTAATTCGTTGTTGTTCAACCATTCTTCTATTATTGTATAACTATAATTCCAATAAATATTATTCGTTAATGGACAAAGAGGGCTATATGTCGAAAAATCGAGTCTTGGTGCTATTCGCCCACCCTTCTCAACATCGTTCTGAAGCAAACAAACCCTTATTTGAACAAGCCAAACGCGTTGACGGTGTTACCTGTGTCGATCTCTATGCCGAGTATCCGACATTTAAAATCAACATCGACCGTGAACAGAAACGCCTGTTAGACCATGACATCATCATTTTTCAGTTTCCTTTGTATTGGTACTCAACACCGGCAATTCTTAAAGAGTGGCAAGACCTTGTTCTTGAATACGGCTTCGCCTACGGCGCCGATGGCAATGAACTACAGGGTAAGAACTTATTATGTAGCATTACTGCAGGTGGTAAAAAAGATGCCTACCAAAGTGATGGTTACAACCATTTCACTATTCGAGAGCTGCTTCACCCAATCGAACAAACTGCTTCTCTGTGTGGGATGAACTATCTCGCGCCCTTTGCGTTATTTGGCTCGCGTACCGCGTTGGAAGAAAACCGCATTCAAGAGCATGTCGATAGCTATAAAGTGCTGTTAGAGGCGTTGGTTGCCGGCAAGATCAATATTAAGAAAGCCAGCAAAGCAGAAAAACTCAACCACTACGTAGAAGAACTAATGGCAGAGGTTAAATAATGACGGGATATTTTCTACAAGCGTTTATCTACTTAGTCGCAGCAGTTATTGCCGTGCCTATTGCCAAAAGACTTGGTCTTGGTTCTGTATTAGGTTACCTCATTGCTGGTGTTGTGATTGGCCCAATCATCGGCTTAGTGGGTGAAGAGACCACAACCATCCAACACTTTGCCGAGTTCGGCGTGGTTATGATGCTGTTCTTGGTCGGCCTTGAACTTGAGCCTAAGATGCTTTGGGCAATGAGAAACCGACTGATGGGGCTGGGTGGCCTGCAAGTTGGTGGCACTACCGCGATTGTAATGGGTATCGCCCTTTTCTTCGGACAACCTTGGACCATTGCGCTGACTATCGGTTTGATCTTCGCACTGTCATCTACCGCGATTGTACTCCAAACCTTTAACGAAAAAGGGCTATCCAAAACAGAAGGCGGCAAGAACGCTTTTTCAGTCCTACTGTTCCAAGATATTGCCGTCATCCCTATGTTGGCGTTCATTCCTCTATTAGCGTTGCCAGAATTAATTGAAGCTGCACAAAGCGCGGTCGCTTCGGCCTCTGATCATCATGAAGAGTTAAGTCTTGTTGCTGGCCTACCCGGTTGGGCTTATGGCCTTGTGATCACAGCATCTATTGCGATTGTTGTGGTCGGCGGACACTTCTTGAGTCGTCCACTGTTCCGCTTCGTGGCAAGCTCAGGCCTGCGTGAAATCTTTACTGCAACCGCACTGATGTTGGTGATTGGTATTGCTGCACTGATGAGCCTAGTCGGCCTATCACCGGCTTTGGGTACCTTCCTTGCGGGTGTGGTTTTAGCGAACAGTGAATTCCGCCACGAGCTTGAGTCTAATATTGACCCGTTTAAAGGGCTGCTACTTGGCTTGTTCTTCATTACCGTTGGTGCTGGCATCAACTTTGATGTTCTATTCAACGACTTTGGTTTGATCATTGGCCTCACTCTTGGCGTTATGCTTCTTAAAGCCTTGGTGCTATTTACGTTGGCATTGATCTTCAAAATCAAAAACAGTGACCGTTGGCTGTTTACACTGAGCTTGGCGCAAGCCGGTGAGTTTGGTTTTGTACTACTAAGCTTCTCAGCTCAAAACCACGTATTACCTGCTGACATCGTTCAAACATTGTCGCTGGTTGTGGCACTTTCAATGTTCCTAACACCAGGGCTGTTCATTCTATTTGATAAAGTGATTCTTCCTCGTTACGAACAAAAATCTAACGACCGCGAAGAAGATACCATCGAAGAGAAAGGTACCGTTATCATTGCGGGCATTGGTCGATTCGGTCAAATCGTTAACCGCTTGCTGGTGTCGAACGATGTCAATACGGTGGTTCTGGATCACCAAGCGAACCAAGTAGACTTGCTGCGCTCTATCAATATCAAATCTTACTTTGGTGATGCGACTCGTCACGACTTATTGCATACCGCCGGAATCGAAGAAGCCGCGATGCTAGTAGTGGCAATCGACAACCAAGACTCAAGCGTTGAATTAGTGAAATACGTTAAACACACCTACCCTAAAGTGAAAATCTTAGCCCGCGCATTCGACCGTGGTCATAGTTATCGCCTAAGAGAAGCGGGGGCAGACTTTGTTGAATCAGAGACCTACCATTCTGCTCTTGAAATGGGCGCTGAAGCCTTGCGTTCTTTGGGTCATCACCCATTCTTCGTCGAGCAGCAAAAATCGACTTATCAACGTGTTGAGAGCCGTAAGTCTGAAAAGCTTTACCAAGCTTGGTCTGAAGCGGAAGAGAACCCACGCTACGACAACAACTACCGACAAATCTTCATTCACCTTGAAGAAGCAATGAAAGAAGATATGAAAAAAGACCGTTCAGACAAACACTCTCGTTCTGAACGTGGTTGGACACCGCCACCGAAAGGCTATGCAGATGGCTTTGAGGAAGAAGAGTCCTAAGCAGAACTCTAAATAACGGCGCTAGATAACCATACTAGGCAACCATCAAAAGCGGCTATTTAGGCCGCTTTTTCTTTCATTGAACCCCTACAAAACGTCAAATGAGCATGAGTAGCGGGGGCTAGAACTCGTAATCCGAAAGATTTATGTGATCTAGCTAAAATTTTTAATTTCTGACCACATGGCAAAAGTGAATTCACTTTTTACATTATTGAAACATTCCAACCTCGCATAAACCACACCATAAACATGGCTATATATGCACTCATTCCTACCATTCAAGCACCCACCCAATTCATAGCGACCACTAACTAAGGCTTGAATTACATTGCATATATCGAAATGCGCCGCAAAAGCCCCAATAAACCCATTCATCAATCAAATAAATAACGCACAACATTCACAAATTCAAACCATCAAAATTAACATAAACATTTCAAAATATGTCTATCGTTACAATTTGTAACGAATGACGGTTGTCGGTATAGTCCTGCAATTCAAAAAGTGAGACCTTTGCGCTCACCTTAAAGGAGATATAATAATGATTACTAATGATGCTGTAATAATGGGCATGTTAGCTGTTATTCTTGGCGGTGTTTTTATCACGGAAAGTAGCCAAAATAGCGCACTGAAAAAATTCTACTCGTTCGTTCCGGGTCTATTGCTCTGTTACTTTGTTCCTTCTCTATTGAACAGCCTAGGCATCATCGACGCATCAAACTCAAAGCTGTACTTTGTTGCAAGTCGTTACCTATTACCAAGCGCACTCGTTCTACTGATCATCTCAGCTGACCTACGCAAAATCTTCGGCCTTGGCTCAAAAGCCGTCATCATGTTCCTAACGGGTACTGTCGGCATCATCATTGGTGGCCCTTTGGCGATTTTAATTATCGACCAAGTTAACCCTGACCTCGTATCTGGCGATGTATGGCGTGGCCTTACAACTGTCGCTGGTTCTTGGATCGGCGGCGGTGCGAACCAAGCAGCAATGAAAGAAGTGTTCGAGGTTGATGATCAACTATTCTCTGCAATGATTACGGTTGATGTTATCTGTGCGAACATTTGGATGGCCGTGTTACTTATCATGGCAGGTCGCCAGAAGAAAATTGATGCATGGTTAAAAGCAGACACATCATCTATCGAAGAGCTAAAAGAGACGGTATCTAAATACCAAGAAGAGAACGCTCGCCCAACAACAACAACCGATCTTATGAAGATCACGGCAATTGCTTTCGGTTTGACGGGTTTAGCTCACTTATTCAGTGACATGATTGCACCATGGATCTCAACCAACGCGCCGGAGCTTGCGAAATATAGCCTAACATCTGGCTTCTTCTGGCTGATCGTAATGGTGACAACGTTCGCGCTGATCGCTTCATGCTTCAAATCTACACGTAGCCTTGAGCACAGCGGCGCGTCTAAAGTAGGTTCAGCGTTCATCTACATCCTAGTTGCAACTATCGGTATGCAAATGGATGTGACAGCTATATTAGACAACCCAGGTTACTTCTTCATTGGTATTACATGGTTAACTATCCATGCCCTTCTAATGATTGTGATGGCGAAGCTAATTCGTGCACCATTGTTCTTCATGGCAGTAGGTAGCCAAGCTAACGTCGGCGGTGCTGCATCGGCTCCTATCGTAGCGGCAGCGTTCCACCCAGCATTAGCTCCAGTAGGTATTCTAATGGCTGTACTTGGTTACGCACTCGGTACATACGGCGCTTACATCTGTGGCCTAATCATGCAGGCTGCTGGTTAATAGAATCGCTTAATCCAATAACACCAAAGGCTGAACGATGATCGTTCAGCCTTTTTCGTTTCTAAAACTGTATTTCAAATAACGGCTTAATCGAACAAAGATGTCAGTTTATTTTCCACCACAGGGCTGATATTAAAGCTCAACATAAAATCTGGACGCGTTTTTTCGTCTTTCTCAAGGTAATAGTTCGCTTCAATGCCAAACTTCCAAGGACGTCCGTTCAACACAGTAGTCTTGCTTACGCTTATATTCAACGGAATTTCCGCCTGATCCTTATTCCAGTCATACGAGAATGTCGGCGCAGAACCTACCGTCCACCCTCCGCCTAATATCTCCACCCAAAAGACTTGTGTCGATGTCTTGTTGATTCGAGTACCAGAATGGTCGGCTCCGTCTCCAGAAACACCATACAAGTGGTTGGGGAACATACCAACAACTCGCTCACTACTCACCTTCCCGACCATAAACTCTGGCCCAACAGCAAATTGATCCGCCGTTAAGTCACTACTGCCCGTTGGCAACGAAGCAAAGAGACCGAACGCGACAATAGTACCGCCCTCCTTTTTAGGCGCATAAGCTAAATCAAATGAGATGTTTGTAAACCTGACTGATCCATACGCTGCGAGCTTGCTGGTGTGTCCACATGGAAATCGTTCTGTACATAAGAGATAGCCGGGCGGAAGATCACTTTGTCACCATTATCCATGGGAAACGGCAATGTCGGCTGTAATACGGTCGCGAAAGCATCTCCTCCACCATCGTAACCACCTGAATACTGAAGCTTTAGATTGAGACTAGCGTAAGCTGTATTTGGGTTTGCAAGTTCCTTTGCTTCCTGTTCTGCCGCTTGATCCAGGGCAAGATCATGAAAAACCCATATGGAATAAGGGGTAGCGTGAAGTGATGTTTCCACTAATTTTTACACTGAAGTCACAACAAA
>NZ_JBFRPJ010000019.1:0-16688 GCF_041471945.1 Vibrio sp. 10N.261.51.A4 | reverse complement strand
CTTAAGTGAACGGCATTACCCATATGAGGAGCTCTTTTTGTTTCTCGTTGTAGGCGCTTTGTAGGTTTGTTTAGTTTTAGAAAACTCAATGAGTTGATCTATGTACATAGAGTCTGCGGAGTCAGATGTACGTATAACTGACTACAAATTATGAATTAAGAGTGCTGTTAATCAGTTATTAGCTCATATTCAAGCTTGGTAAGAATTGCAGGGGCGAGTGATTCTAAATCGACCGTCGTATACCCATAAAAGTTTGGCTTGATTTCACTACGTAGTTTAGTTAGAGAATCTTTTGTATTCTCTTCCATCATCAATTTGTCATTAAAATCAGCGAGTAACTTGAGTTGTTGCGCAGAGAGTGGGGATAGGTATTCGCTGTAACCACCGACAGAGCTGTATAACAGTTCATAGCGACCACCTTCTGCTTCTTCAATGTAATAATTCCCTGAACGCGCAATATTGGATATGGCAGCATGTTCTGTTGTCGAGTTAACGAAGTTGGTTTCCAAATAAGTGGCGCTGCCTGCGTGGTAGTTCACATCAGCGACAAACCCCGGTTTAGGGAAAATGAGAAAAGCATCTATTGTGTCGTTGGATGTTATTGCAGAAAGAATAAACTTACTGTCTTTGTAGTACTTTACCTGTACCTCACCATTCGACATCTTGGTATAAACCGGAGAGCCAAATGTCTCTTCTAAAATGCCACTGGAAGCACGAATATAGACTTTAGAAAGACGCTCGTTAGATGGAGCATCTGAAAAGTTAGAAATTAGGAGATCCCAACCTTTGCTTCCCATATCAATAGCATCGTTGAACTGACCACCTGCGATGATCAGCGCAATGATGGCAAGGATAGAGTTTGGTGTCTTCTCTCTCATTATTTCAAGAAAATCTTTTTGATCTTCATTGGGAGCTTGTTGAGTTAAAGACATGTCTTCTTCTAGTGCTGCTTTATCAACAGATGAAGGTAGAGCTTGTTCTGACATGATAAAACCTTATTCAGCAACAATTTGAGGTGCTCGTGCAACCACACGGGTACATAAATATTCTTCGACATCTTTTTCTACAGAAACGCTTTCTGTTACCCAGGTAAACTTCATTAGCTGGTTGGTTAGTTGTTTTGTGGTCGATTTAGCGGTTACGGTTGTAGTTACAACATTGTCTTTACGATCGGCTGTTACAATCTTCTTTTTCTCCGAGGTTCGATTTGTATCGAGCTCTTTTTGCACCATGGCTTCGAGAGACGCAGCTAGTGATGCTCTCGCCTCCATTGAAGCGATGTCCATATCAAGCGTCATATCTCCCATACTTTCAACGCAAGCAACACCCGCGATTAAGCCTTCAGGCAAATCAGATTGTGGGTTCATGCGCCAGCTAGGAAATTCGGAGTTAGCGGCTGCTTGAAATGACAATGTAGTAATTGCAGCGATAATTAGAGTCTTTTTCATGTTTTATCCTTAAATCATATTCTTTTCGTAATTAACTTCTGCTTTACTTACTTTTTTCAAGTAGTTACGAGTTTCCGCAGCAGAATGCTTTTGTTGGATAGTTTGGAATACTTGTTGTGGTTGAAGCTGGTTAATATTCTTGATTGCAACTGAGCGTTTGCCACCGAAAATATGATAGATTGGCCCCATGCCTCCGTTGTAAGCCGCTGTTATGCAGTACTTTAAGCTCTCTTCATTGGTAACGCCTTTGAAGTAGCGAGATCGCAGTAAGTGCAAATAAGCGGTACCGACCTCAATATTTTTTTCGGGGTCGAATAAGTATTCTTTATTCAGTAACTGTTGTTCACCAAATAGGAAGTTTGTCGCATCTAGTCCTGCGGAACTTGGGACAATTTGCATCAGGCCAAAGGCAGGAACATGTGAGGTTGCTGTAGGATCGAAAGCGCTTTCTGTTTTGATGATAGACAGTATAAATTCAGGCTCAAGTTTGTATTTTTCTGCGTAAACTTCAACGGTATCAAAAAAGCGTTGTTCTTTACGATTAAGCCAACTTGGCGGAAAAGAAATAACGGCTTTGAGAACGGTATTGCCTTTACTGTCTTTGGCTTTGGTCACGGCCACATTTTCAAGAGCTTTGTCTAACTCTTGAGCCTGAACCTTTGGTGTTTCGGAAACGGGTAAGAATGTCTTATCACTGAGTTTCTCAACATTTGTTGCTTCAATCAGTTCAGAGGTATAAGCATCGGCTTGTTGGGCTTCGCCAATGGTCAGCTGAGATGTACGCACGATCTCTTCTTTGAGTTCTTCTATTGAGGTTGTTTCACCTGTAATAGTGGTGACTTGAATCGTATTTTTCTCGAAGTTAACTTCACGCTTTATTTGTAGAGAGGGGCTGTAGCTGACCCACTTAAATTGGTCGCTAAAGGTAGGATTATCCCAAGATTCTGAAACTTTGGTTTTAAACTTATCAAACTCTTGTTGAGCTTGTGCCACATATTGATCGAATTCGCAGTTCTTTTGTACTTTGTAAAGATCAAATTGGGCTTCACTGCAGAGTTTGTATTTTTCAAACTCATCTTTCGCTTCAAAAGGTTGATTGACAAAATGTTCGACGCTAGGGCAACTTTGTTCGGTAATTGAAAGTTCACACGCTTGCTGCAGCGTATCTGCAGACGCCCATCCACTAGAGATAAGTATCGCTAAAGGGGATAGCTGGCAAATTATTTTCTTCATATCTGTTCCTTGACCGAGGGGTTAACCTTTCTCTATCGAGAGTCGTTCCATGACAAAATCACAGTGCTCGAAATAGTTCAGGATCAACCCAAACCCTGGAGTGTCTGTTGATAAACGCGATTCATCCAATCGCTCAAATCGAGAGGTGTCTATTTTTGTAGGGCAGAGCAATGCGATATTGGTATCGTATGTCTCTTGTCCGTTGTTGAGCAGCGCTTCGATTCCGTCATACTGATTTCTATCTGGAAACTCGATAGAGTCGCCATCTGTGACTTGATGGTTTTCAACTAACACGCCTGTACTACCATCTTCATAAACTTGAAACAAAGAGAGATAACCCGCTTGGTTTGAGTTGAGTTGAATAAAGTAATGGTCGCCAGCATTGAGTCGTCGCTTGGATGAGTGAATATTTATATTTTCATCTGAATAGTTGAAAAATAGGTGGTTATACTTTGCTTCCGGTAGTATTAACTGGCCACTACTGTTGGAAAGCATCCAGCCCCCAGCAAACCGCTCGATATCTATATCCGGCAGACATTGGTGTTGTTCCACCCAGTTTTTTAGCATGGTCGTTGTTGACCAGTATGGGTGTAATTCACGGTGACATTGTGATTTCTTTAACCAAGCAGAGAGCTTTTGTGCAAATGACTCGGGGTCATATTGAACTTGAACATAAAACTGGTTTTGCGATTTTTCACTGTTGATAATGGTGACGTTGTTTCGGAAAACCACATTGGATATGGACTCTTTATGAGAAGCCGCAGATTTTTTCAACTCACCATTTTCGAAGGTTTTAGTACTAGTGGTCTTACTGACAATTTGGTTTTCAATACCTTTAGCCAGATCATGATAAGCTGCGTCTTTGGCTTGTCGGTAAGTGTTGCCTTTACCGAACCCATAGCTCAAGGTTAAGTCTAATGGCACTTCCCCATACCAAGACGGGGAAGCGAAAGCACAAGCACTCGACAGGGAGATGATTAGCGCTATTATTTTCATTAGTCTTCTTTTTTTCCTGGATAAGGTGCTTGTTTTACTGTCCAACTAAATCTTACACGAGCATCTGAATGTGAATGAGCAACAAAAGAAATAAGTGAGCCAGATTGGCTTGCTGAAACAACATAGTCTCCGTCATAAACACCATAATTTAGGTTATGATCGGAAGCTTTGGATAAAGTTTTATATGGTAACATGGTTTTGATTAACTCGTTACCTTGCACTGGGCCGCTCATTACAGTCCCTGCATAATCATTATTGTTCTTACATCCTATATTATTGCCGGGCATAAAAAACGACCAGACTGAACGGCCATTTGTTCCTACTGAAGGGCCATCAACAAACCAACTACAGTTTTTTCCATCTAAGTAGTGTCCTGAGAGCAACTGGTTAGCGCTTGCAAAAGCTACAGATTTTACTGAGCTCATATTTTGGAAGATTAGGTTGCCATTTTTGTCTGCTGAGAATTCTGCACTCATATCAAAGAATTGAGTTTGCCCGGTGTCTTTGTTGGTTACTGGTACTCGCAACATCGTTACTTGATTACCAGCACCTTGGAAGTGAGCTCCCTGAAACGCGATATCTAGATTGGAGTTTTCTACATCCGCAGCGAAGGCTGTTGATGAGATTAGAAGAGCGGATTTTGCTAAAAGTGTTTTCTTAAACATGGATATAAGCCTTAATCAATGTTTCAAATATGCTGTAAATTGAAATAGTTTTTAAAAGTAGAAACGTTTTTAAAGAGACATGCTCTTAAAGGGACATAGTCTGGTTACCGGTAATTGTTGGATGTTGACGTTTTAAATCCCCCATCTCAAAAGAGGCAGATTTCACTTTGTCGTAAACATCTTGATAAAGCGTATTCACATCCTTGTTTCCCTCGATCATTGACTTCATGAGGTAGTAACTAAACAGGCGATGACCTTTTTCTTGGTACATATTGGAATACTCTTTATCGCGTCCCGCAGTGATCACGACCATACGCTCAGGATCAATACTGACTTTTTTCGGTGCCAGTCTGGAGGCGGCAACCCCTTTGATGACCGATACACCATCAGTCGCTCCACTGAAACAACTGTCTACCATAACGACTATCTTGCCTGCTTTACTGCTAGACAGTGTTTTGTAGAGGTTATCGAGTTTGAAGAACTCATCATCAGTTATGTAGTCAGGGATCTTATCTTGCGGGAGAATGTAAGGATCATTATCGGGAATCGCAGGGATACCGTGTCCACTGTAGTAAAAGTAAACCGTATCGCCTTCATCGACGTTGTCTAACATTAAACGTAACTTATCTTTAATCGCACCACTGGTTGCGTCACGGTCAATGAGTTCGTAGACGTGCCTTTCTGGAACACCCAGAACTTTTGTCGCGACGTCAGACATCACTTCACCACTGCTGCGCGCAAAGGCTACTTGATCTGAATTTGCGTAATCTTCGATAGATAGGTTGAAGAACCAGTTGGATGAATTACTTTCCACAGGCACAAAGCCATTAAGTAGTTGCTTCAATTCATCAGAGGCGGTGTTGTCCGTTGCCGAGAGGCGTGAATCGACTTCAAACGCATCGATTAAGTTAGGGTTTTGCATCTCTAGCCCTGGAGTCTCGGCACTGCTTGGGCCACTGTTAATAACCACACTCAGAGCTTCGGGCTGATAATTACTTTTAGCCACATCCCCTGAGAACATTACGTCATTGTAGTTGCCTTTTATATTTACGAGCTCTAGTTGATTCTCGTCATAAGAGTAGGTGAGTGCGAGGTCAAGGTTATCGATATTGCTGAAGACATCACGCGCCTGCTCAAGAGGTACATTTAGAATAATGTCTCGCTGATAGTTTTGATTTGACGCTTTAAACAACAGGTGCATTTGCTGGTTTTCAGCATCATAACTCTTTGTTGTGACGACCGGCTTACCCATTACATCTCTAAAAGCCTTAGCAACGAGTCGAGTTTTTTGCACGCCCAAGTTGCCCTTTCGAGAGTCTGCCCCTTCTTGTAGGACTCGAATTTTGGCATTTCGAGCTTCTACTTGTTGACGGTATTTAAGTTGTATAGCGGCTATTTGTTGTTGTCGTTCTATTCGCAATTTTTCGACGCGTTGATCAAATTGAGTTTTGGTTTCAAATTGATCTTTGACGATTTCTGGCGCTTTGGGCAGATCAGGCTCTCGAACTGGTGGT
Source organism: Vibrio sp. 10N.261.51.A4 (assembly GCF_041471945.1). Taxonomy (NCBI): domain Bacteria; kingdom Pseudomonadati; phylum Pseudomonadota; class Gammaproteobacteria; order Vibrionales; family Vibrionaceae; genus Vibrio; species Vibrio sp. 10N.261.51.A4. The sequence continues at coordinate 10,832 of NZ_JBFRPJ010000019.1, read as the reverse complement.
GGAATGTCTGAGCTGCTCAATGTGGTGTGTTGTACTTCGTATAAAGAGGCGACAGCACCAACCAATGACATTGGGTCGTCAGATTGTATACATCCGATAGAACTCGTCATGTAATGTTGTTCGGTAGAGGACTCTTGTCCTGCAAATAGGTCAACATTATTGCTTGCTTTTTTTTGTCCGCCGCGAGTGATGACCTTGCCATTCAGCGAAATAGGAGCATCAACTTGCAGCTCACCGCCAAGCTGCCAAATATCAGGATTAGATGAACATACAGTTCCCTGTTTAGAGTGCGAAAATTCAAATTGATTGTCAGCGTTAGCAAAACTAAGAGTTGGTGCTAACGCAAATAGCATACCTGTGACAATTCTATTCCGTGTCATTAGATAAGTTTTCCATATGGCCGTAGTGTCAGATGAGCTCAAGACCATATAGTCTAGTTGAATATCACTCAATGGCGCATTAATCGTAATGGGATATAAGTCAATGTTTGTTTTGTTAAGTGTGAGTAAGTTTTAGTTAATTTGGAATGGGTGTTTATTAAATTTCTTCTGTTTGAGAGGCTTAGGAGTTAGGTGTTCTTACGTTTAGAACTCAATTGATTCGCTTTATTTATAGTTAGTGGTGTTCTCATGTTAAAAGTTGCTAGTCTTATCTTAATCGCTCTCGGTGTTTTTATTGGAATACAATATGGAGATGAGATAGTTAGTCCATTGGGTGGTGGTACTGAAACTGTTCTTAATACAATAGAAAACTTGAAAGGTTAAGGTGAGGTATGTCTATTTTCTCATTTAACGATTTTCTTGAGCGTCTCAGGGACTGCGAACGAATCATCATTCAAGCTCATGACTTTCCTGATCATGATGCGGTTGGCTCCGCTTTTGCTCTCGCTTATTTACTTAGAAAGAAGGGCTTTAAACCACTCATTACTTATCAAGGCTTTATTGATCGTGTTTCTTTACATAATTTGATTGGTTGGCTTGATATTCCCATAGTTAAGTCACATCGATTAGATTTAAAGCCCAATGACAAAATCATTGTGGTAGATGGCTGTATTGGTGAAAAAAATGTTACCGACTTACCGGGTATAGAAGTTGGGGTGATCGATCATCATCAGGTTGTAGCACCCAGTTTCGTTTGGTTTTCAGATATTCGACCTAACTATGGCGCAACAGCTTCCATTATGGTGGAGTACTTTAATCATTATGATATTCCAATTCCCGACCGCGTAGCGACGGCTCTACTTGTTGGATTGACGTTCGATACGGCAAATTTTACCCGCGCAATGAACAAAGCTGATATCAAAGCCCTACTTCAACTTCAAAACTGTGCTGATATGAATATGGTCAATCGTATTTGTCGAAATCAAATCGAATATCAAGAGTTGAAGTTATTTGATTTCATGTTTGAATCTATTAGGAAAGACGGCAATTGTGCATTTGGCAGCTTACCAGAAGGGTGTCCCAAAAATATGCTAGGAGTGCTTGGTGACTTTCTACTTACAGTTGATGAACTAGATATTGTGGTGTTGAGTGCCCGTAGTCATGAGAGAACATTTGTTTCATTGCGTTCTGAATGCCCCCAGAATGACATGGCTAAGGTGATAAAGAGATCGCTGAATGATACGGGTGTTGGTTTTGGTGGAGGACACTCGCATATGGCTGGTGGTGTTGTTAATCAAGTGTTTGACCATTCCAATGAACGGGTCTTTATTTATGATCTGATCCGCCCTCAATTGAATATATTGTGAACCAAAGTTTTTGCCTCTATCTGATTTGTACCTGGGATCGTCCGCCGAGTTTCTGACATCAGGCTAGACTCAAACCGTTAGTTTGACGTCACTCGAAGATCTACTCTTCATTTTTGAAAATCAATTGCTTTTTTTCTGCTTAACCTCTGGAAACCGTTCTACACTAGGGTTATAACTGTTTGATTTGTATACGAGGTATCAATGAGTCGGAAACCTATAGTGTTAGTCGTGGATGACACCCCAAGTAACTTGGATGTGTTAACGGCAATACTCAAAGATACTTATCAAGTGAAAGTAGCGATTAACGGCACAATTGGTATCAAGATCGCGAAGATGGTGCCGCAGCCAGACCTTATCCTCCTTGATATCATGATGCCTGACATCGATGGTTACGAGGTGTGCCGCCAACTTAAAGCTCAGCCGAATACGGCTCACATTCCTATCATTTTCGTGACCGCCACAATTGGTCCAGAAGCCGAAGTAAAAGGGCTCTCCTTGGGGGCTGTCGATTACCTAACCAAGCCGATAACCCCTGCAATTGCACTCCAGCGTGTGAAAACGCATATCGCACTTTATGACCAACAACGCGCGTTGTTTAGTCAGGTAAAAGAGAAAACTCAAGAGATCAATCTCGGTAAGCTAGAAACACTGAACATACTGGGTAGAGCTGCTGAATTTAAAGACAATGAAACAGGCATGCACGTTAAGCGTATGAGTCACTACTGTGAAGTGCTAGCTAAAGCCTTGGGAATGACTGACGAAGATGCCGAGACGTTGCGTGATGCAGCACCAATGCATGATATTGGCAAGATTGGCATTCCTGACAGTGTGTTACTGAAGCCAGGGAAATTGGATGCCGATGAATGGACTACCATGCAGAAACACGTCGAGTTCGGTGTTGAAATCCTTGGTAGGCAGGGCGATTCCAAACTGATGCGTATGGCCATTCAAGTCGCGCAGTATCACCATGAAAAGTGGGATGGCAGTGGTTATCCAAACCAGATAGCCGGCGAAGATATTCCATTGGTTGGACGAATTGCGGCCGTTGCTGACGTATTTGATGCCCTGACAGCAGAGCGTCCTTATAAGAAAGCTTGGAGTGTCGATGAGGCACTGAACTTGTTTGAAGAACAGAAAGGCAAACATTTTGATCCAACTATCGTTGATGTATTTTTTCTGAAGTTACCTGAGATTCTAGCAATTAAAGAGAAATTTAGAGATGAGTGATGGCTTGATGTTGTCGCTAAATCGTTTGGTTGTTTTTCTGGTCATTACACTTGTGGTGTGGTCGCTGCTAATGCGATCTACGAATGCTGCTGAGGTAACAGATACTGAGTTAAATCAGTGGTTGGGAAACCAACCAACGGTAACTTTTGTTGTCTTGGCCAACCATTATCCTTACTCATTCATCGATGATGATGGGCAGGTTTCTGGGATCATCAAAGATTGGACATTAGATCTTGAACAGCGTTTTGGTGTTCATGTTCGGTTTGTCACAGTTAACTCGCGTGTCGAGGCTAAAGCCGCGTTAGTAGACGGGCGAGGCGATGTATTTCCATTCCAACAGTTCGACCCAAGTGAAGGTGGCCGTTTTCTTGCGAGTGCTCCCTATATTCCTTATCAGGTCGCAGTGATTGTTCCCATCGACAACAAACTCGATGGAAACCTAGATCAAAATAATAAACGCCGTATTGCGATGGTTAACGAAAATATCGATTTGGAGCGAGCCGGTGTCAAATTGAGTTCTATTGAGCGAGTGAATTTTGATAACGTTATTGATGCAGTACGTGCGTTAGGGGCCGGGGATGTCGAAGGCATGGTCGGTGAACCTATCACCACTATGGATCTTGCGAAAAAGATTGGCGTTCATGATTTAGCGGTAAATTATGTTCTGGAGCATTGGAAAAGGTTTGAAGCATCAATGGTGATCCGAACCGATGAACCAGAACTGCTGACGCTAATCAACAAACAGATTGAAACCTTCGACGTTGATAACAAGAACCAGATTTTATCGAAGTGGCTAGACAGTTCCCCCTATCGAGTGCCGCTAAAAGGCGTGTTTGGCTTTGGTAACCCTCCGTATATTTACCCAGACAGCACTGCAGTCGGGCTACAGTACGACATTCTTCAGCGTGCACTGAATGACATGGGATATAAACTAGGTGACGTTGTCACACTTCCACCTAGCGCCGCTAAAAAAGCCATCGATAACAATAATTCTATAGCCTTTTTTTCTGGTGTTCAGTTTGATGATCCTAATGCGCACTTTTTAAGTGATAACGTTTTTAATGTTGAGTTTGTTCCTGTTTCACTAACTCGCCGCAAACTCCAACTTCAATCCCCAAAAGACCTATCATTAGGGGCGTTATTGTTCGACGAAACATCCACAATTAAAAACTCTGTTGAAGTTCTGAAGAGTAAGTTAGACATTGATCGTATTGAAGATTACGAAGATCTTGAATCAGCATTCTCGCAGTTGAGGGCTCAAAATGTTGACCTGCTAATGGTTGAACGAAGAGTGCTAGAGTGGTTTATCACCAACACTCGTTTTATTGAAATGGCAGAGCTAACGCTACATGACGAGTATAAAGTTGAGTATCCGATCTATGTGGACTTTAAGAGTGAAGAAATCAGAGATAGCTTCAATGCCGCAATTAAAAGGCTTAAACAGGAGGATGACGGCTTAAACCAAATTATCGAGATGCAGGTTCAGAGTGATTTAAGCCTAGTCCTTAAAAAGGCGAATATTATCGCGCAAATATCTGCGTATTTTATCGTCAACGACCGCTTTGAAGAGTTGACGGAAGTGTTTGAAATTTTCGACACGGACAGTTCTTTTCAGGTGATCACCGCACAAGCGGATAACAATAGTCGCCCGATCAAATCTTGGTACATAGGCAACCTAGTTGATCAATATGGAGAGAAGAAAAATACCTCTCACTTTTCATCAGTCACCAAGGTGGCGAATTATAGGACCAAGGGAGGGAGTATCAACTCTGGTTCGATGACTTTCTACTTTGATGTTAATTCGTTAGAGCGGAACTATGTTTATTTTCCATCTGTCGAACAATTTAGTTCATTCGGAGATGCGGCGAAACGCTATATTGCGGATGTTTATCAAGCGAGTAACTTGACTGGAGAGATCCTAAATCTAAGCCAAAAAGAGAGGGCGTGGATTAAAGATAATCCGGATGTACGTATAGGTATCGATCCGAATTCGTTACCTTATGAAGCGGTATCCAATACCGGTGAATACATCGGGATGATTGATGATTATCTAACGCTGATTGAACAAAAAACAGGGCTAAGTATTCAGCATGTTGACGTGGCGAATTGGTCTGAGACCCGAAGCTTGGTTGATCATCATGAAGTGGAACTGGTCTCAGCAGCTCAAGAGAATCGTTCGTTAGGAGATAACGTCAAAGCAGCTAAAAGCTTGTTTTCAAGTCGTTTGGCCATTGCATCGAGAAGAGACGTTAGTAGCTTGGTACTTGAAGAAGCTGATGGTTGGAAAATCGGTATATTGAAGAATGCGGCAAATACTAACGCGATTTTATATAAGTACCCGAACGTTGAGTGGGTAGAGGTAGAATCCACGGCCGATGGGCTCAACCGATTGGATGATAAAACCTTAGACGGCATGGTCGACACTGTTGATGTCCTCAATTACCTCATTGATTCATTTGGTCATCGAGGGGTTGGTATCATCGGCCGGTTAGACTTCTTCCTGTCGCCAACTCTGCATGTCATCAAATCTGAACCTTTGCTTTATTCGATTGTGAATAAGGCGATTGAGAGTATTTCTGCTGAAGAACATCAAAAGATATCGGCGAAGTGGGCGGCGCCCAAAGCGATAGAAAGAGTTGATTATCAATTGGTTTACACTATTTCGGTTTTTTCTCTGGTGATCCTTCTTCTTATTATTTTCTGGAATCGTAAATTAGCGAAGCAGATCAGTATTGCTAAGGAAGCGACCGAAGCTCTGGAAAAGGCGCAGAACCAACTCTACAACATGCTAAATAGCTCTCCAATTGCAGCTAGTGTGGTATTTGAAGAAGAGGTTCGTTACGCGAACGATACGGCAAAACGTTTGTTTGGCGTGGAAGATCAGGCGTTGTCTTCTATCGACGTTGCCGCTATCCATGACTCGCTGAGCGTTCGTGATGGCGTGCATGAAGAGCTCGACCTTAACGGTAAAGTTGAAAATAGGGAGTTAGTACTCAGAAAGTCTGATGGAACCCGATTTGTTGCTTTGGTCAGTTACTATCTTTTTGAGATTGATGGTGAAGTCGCCACACTATTTTGGGCATTCGATATTTCAGAAATGAAGCGCCTTAACGAACAATTGGAAGAAGAGAAACAGAGAGCCGATTTGGCGAGCCAAGCTAAATCGGAATTCTTAGCCAATATGAGCCATGAGATAAGAACCCCAATGAACGCCATTATTGGCTTGTCTTATCTGGCGATTGGCGAAATATCTAATCCTGTCGCTCGAAATTATATTGAGAAAGTGCACCGTTCTGGCCATTCGTTACTCGGTATCATCAATGACATCCTTGATTTTTCAAAGATAGAAGCTGGGCAACTTGTTATTGATAACGTCCCGTTTGATCCCGTAACGACCTTTAAAGATGTGATTGAACTAATGGAGTCGAAAGCAGCTGAGAAACAACTCAATTTGTCGATGGTCATCGACCCAGAGTTAGACACGCCACTGCAAGGCGATCCCTTGAGGTTGTTCCAAGTCATACTCAACCTTGTGGGCAACGCGATTAAGTTTACGGAACAAGGCAGCGTAGCATTAACGGTGGAGCATGTTGACTCGAACGACAGCAGCCTAACCATGAGAGTGAGTGTGATGGATACCGGGATAGGCATTTTGGATGAGAACCGTCACAAGCTGTTTGAAGCCTTTAGCCAAGCGGATACCACAACGACACGTCGGTTTGGCGGTACAGGGCTTGGGCTCAACATTAGCCAGAAATTAGTTCATGCGATGGGCAGTCAAATTACGGTAGAGAGTGTTTACGGGCAAGGCAGTGAGTTCTCCTTTGTACTGACATTGCCACGCTCAAGCTCGGATGCGTTAGCCGACTTCAAAGCTCAAGAGTTGCAACTGGATTATCAGATAGAGTTCAAAGGGCAAAGAGTGCTATTGGTTGAAGACAATGAGCTGAACCAAGATCTCGCCTTAGCATTTTTCAGTCGCTCTAAATTAAATGCCGATCTTGCTGAAAACGGAAAGGAAGCGCTGGAGTTAGCTAAAAACAACGACTACGAAATAATCTTCATGGATCTTCAAATGCCGATTATGGACGGCTTTGAAGCTACCCGTTTGATTCGTGAATTCGATATAGATGTACCGATTATTGCAATGTCAGCCAATGTTTTTGCTGATGCGAAACAACGAGCGAGGGCGTCGGGCATCACGGACTTCTTGGATAAGCCTATTGTTATTGATAAAGCGATGTCTTTGATTACTCGATACATTGTTCCTGAGGTCTTAGTTGAAGGTCGAGCGCCATCAGACACGTCTTCAGATACGATACTGGCCAGTGATTCTGATAATAGTTCGGAATTACACTCCGATACTCAAACAGAGCAGCCTGTTTTCTCTCAGTCGAGGTTTGAGCAACTGACTCATCATGATGCGAAACTGCAAGAGAAGATGCTTGGTAGATTCTGCCAAGGGGCGCCTGACATTATGTCGGAAACCTTCGACAACCTAGTGCAAGATGAATGGGCGACGTTAGAGCGTAATCTACATACCTTAAAAAGCATGGCAGCTTCGATTGGTGGATTGCGATTGGCAGAGTTACTCAGTGATTTAGAAAGCAAAGCTCATAACAAGGCGTGTGATGAAGAGGATCTTAAACAAGGTGAGCTTGGGTTAATTGAACTGATTAAAGCAGTTGAGATCAGCTTTGATGTGCCTGGTGCCAAAGGATCTAATACGACAAGTTCTGAAGTAGCCGATGTGAGTCTTGCTGATACCTCTGACTCACCGAGCATCACGTCAGAACAGCATGCTCAGTTGCTATCACTGCTGGATGCTTATGATAACGATGCAACTCAATATGTGACTGAGTTACTGGCACAGTATCCACATTCTGTTGTTCTCAAAGATGTTCGAAGTGCGTTAGATAATTATGACTTTGAACGAGCAAAAGAGGGGCTTGGCGCTTCTGAGTAGTTGTCTTTTATAAATATCACTTCAACATTAAAGCCTTTAGCTCTTATAGCGAAATACCGAGCTAGCTAAAGGCTTTAAATCTATCTACACCGAACTAACGACTCACGTTCTGTTTGATTAGCTCAACAACCGTATCGTATCGGTGCGGCAGTTTTCGGTTTCGTTTTTGAACCAGATACAGCGTTTCCTCTACTTCTACCTTTGGCGGCACAACGTGTAGCTTGTCTCTATCTGGGAAGTGTTCAACCGCGCCAGCCGGTAACACGGTAAAACCTAATCCTTTTGATACGGGTAGCAAGATCTGGTGAAGCTGATTGATGTAGCCAGATCTTGGTATCTCATTAACGTTGATGTTCGCTAAGTCTTTATCTCCGCAAAGGTCGAAATACAAAGACAGATAGTGTGCAGAATCTGGGTGGGCAATCAGGCCAATGTCATTCAATACTTGCGGCGTTATCTCTAAATCAGCAAGGCTGTGGTGAACAATAAGACACAGTGCTTCTTTGCCGATGACTTGGCTTTGGTAGTAGCTGTCGTTCGGGGAATGCCTAACAATGCCGATATCGGTAGTGCCTTCGCTTAGGTCATTCAATATCTTTTTGTTTGGAGCGGCTTCTAAGTTAATGCTGAGCTCTTGGTGTTGCTGTTGAAGTTCAAGAAGCTTGGGATACAGACGCAAAGAGAGTGAGCCAGAGCAAGACAAGTGACATTGCCCAGCATAAGGGTTATCAAAACTCAGAGACTCAAAAAGATCTTCTTGGTCTTTCTCTAGTTTGATCGCATAGCGATACATAATCCGACCCTGTTCGGTCAGTTCGAAGCTCTTGTTTTCTCGAGATAGCAGGTCACAATTACAAGCTTGTTCAAGCTTCTTGATGTGTTGGCTGACTCCAGGTTGTGTCATATACAACTTTTCTGCCGTTTGGGTGAAATGGCCAACTTCAACCAGAGTCTTAAACGTATTGAGCCAAAGTGGATTAATCATACTCACCTTCAAATACTAAAGCCTATAAATAACAAAGCCAATAAATAACAGAAAATTATTATTATCTTAAGTAATGATAATTTCAACTCTAGCGTGTTAAGTAACGCTAATCAAAGTCATGTGGTGGTAGCACTTTATATTGGTCTATTGGTCGCTTTGTAGAGTTGCTATGAGTAACAAAGTGTTGCGACTTTGTTGAATTTTTGGTCTATTGACCAACTGTGCTCATATTTAGGAACGAAGATGAATAGAAATGTTTGGCTGCTCTCACTGTGTCAGGCCTTGTTGATGACGGGTAACATATTACTGATCTCTGTGATTGGTTTGATCGGTAAGCAGATTGCACCCAGTGTCAGCATGATCACCTTGCCGGTTGCACTGCAGTTTTTGGGTCTAATGGCAGCCACTATTCCTGCATCTTTAATTTCAGGCAAGTTAGGGAGAAAGAGAGGATTTAGCATTGGTAATGTGGTTGGCATTACAGGAGCTAGTCTTGCCACCTACGCACTGTCTCAGCAAAATTTCTATCTGTTTTGTTTCGCTACGTTCTTACTTGGGATAGGCATAGGTTTTGGCACGCTTTATCGTTTTGCTGCAATCGAGGTGTGTGATGAAAATGCACGTCATCGAGCGATCTCTATCTCGATGGCTGGTGGCGTTTTAGCCGCGGTATTAGGGCCAAATTTGGCGATTATGTCGCAACAGTGGTCGCAAGATGGCTTGTACATTGGTGCTTTTGCTTCTTTGATTGGATTGAACATTCTTGCGTTACTCATCTTACAAACAATTCAGTTTCCAAAAGTCTCTTTTAATAGTCAGGCACCTAAATCCGATCCTCTCAGTGTGATAGTAAAAGCGCCTAACTTTATTGGCGCAGTGTTTGCTGCCATGGTCGCTTATGCGGTGATGAATATCCTGATGACAGCAACGCCATTGGCAATGATTGGTTGTGGCTTTGACTTTACCAAAGCAGCGGGCGTCATTGAGTGGCACGTATTGGGGATGTTTGTTCCTGCATTCTTTACTGGTTCACTTATCGAGAAGTTTGGCTCAAGAATGATGATCTTAGCGGGTGGGGTGCTGTTCGTTGTCTGTATCGCGATTAACATTCATGGCGAATCTATTTGGCACTTCAGAGCGGCTCTAGTTGTGCTTGGTGTCGGTTGGAACTTCATGTTTATCGCGGCAACAGGTTTGTTTAGTCAGTCCTACCAATCGCAGAATAAAGCTAAGGCACAAGCGTTTAATGAATTTATTGTCTTTGGCTGTGTGACGATTACAGCGATGCTCTCTGGCTGGCTAGAATCGACAGCAGGGTGGCAGAACCTCAATATCTACGTATTACCATTCGTGTTAGCTGTTATCTTGCTGTTCGCATTCAGTGCTCGTAAATCGCGTATTCAAAAGCAGCCTGTGTAATGGCTCATCGAATGGTGGTTCAGTAAATTTGTTACTGTGATTAAAACCCTAGTATCTCGAACTGCGACCAATAAAAAGCCCTACCAAATCGGTAGGGCCTTTGCTTACGGCTTAAATAATAACGTTTTCTTAAAACTGCTGTCGTGGCTTATATCCTGTGACAACAGTACTTAAGCTTGTGTTGTAAATACGCATGACAGAGCCAGCGATGATTTACAGGTCGACCAAAATTGTCTTAGTGGTAATCCCACCTTGGTCATCGATTATCTTCAGTGTCACCTCGTGCTTTCCGTATGAAGGGAAGATTGACGTGAATGTGCGACCTCGTTTCACCTTTCCGTTTGGAAGTGTCCACTCGGTATCAACAATACGACCATCGCTGTCTGAACTTGTAGACCACATGGTTACCCAGCGGCCCAAGTGAATGTACTTCGCGCTCGCTTCTGGAAGGGCGTTTGGAGATTCAACAGGCTTTGTTTCCTAAATCA
>NZ_JBFRPJ010000018.1:0-7051 GCF_041471945.1 Vibrio sp. 10N.261.51.A4 | reverse complement strand
TAATTACGCAACAAAGCCTCTGAAACTTGGAAATGGGTAAACTCAATACCGTTTGTATCTATAGCATCTTTTGTTGGTTATGTTTTATCTGGCATGTTGGGTCTAATTGGCACGATGATGATGGCAGCTTCTATATTTGGTGACTTTGAATTCCCTAAAAATAAAAAATTCAAACTTCCAAAAGAATTTGCTACGGCTGATTATGGATTTAGGCATTTTGATGAAATGCTCGTAATCGAAGAAAAAACTGCTAATCGGGTAGCCGGAGGTATCTAGCCTCCAGCCCCCACACCACCCTGCATGCGGCTCCGCACAGGGCGGTTCATTTAGAACACCTAACTGACTTTCTAGTTAGGATAATGAACTGCGATCCATCCATCTCTTAGTGAATATAATCCTGCTTTCTTCAGATACTCATTACTCAGAGCTTGCTGTATCCCTGGCGTTTTAGAGCTACGCCAAGGGCCTTTACTTGTGATACCACAAGCAACTGCGGCTTGGATCCTGACGCCACGTTTAAGTAAATTCTGTACCTTAGTCCGTGGTTTTCGCCACTGACGCCAGTAGCACATACGTACACGACGTCGGATCCAGTGGTCTAAATCGACACACCCTTGATAAGCGTTAGCTATGCCAAAGTAATTGATCCAGCCTTGCATGTATTGACGCACTTTAAACAGCTGATATTCCATACTAACGCCCCAATTTCGGTTCGTTAGTCGTCTCATCTTTTGTTTGAAAATGTGCAATGTTTTAGCATGCCACTGGATTTTCCCGCGATTAAATGTGAAGCCTAGGAACTTGCTTTGACTTACCTTAACCACTTGGCTTTTCTGTTCATTAACAACCAGTTTTAGCTTAGTGGCAAGGTATTGAGTGATGCTCTTGAGTACTCGTTCTCCCGCTCGAATAGACTTTACCAAAATGATAAAGTCGTCCGCGTAGCGGGCGAATTTATGCCCTCGGCTTTCCAGCTCTTTATCCAGACTATCCAACATAATGTTAGAGAGTAATGGCGAGAGTGGACCACCTTGAGGCACACCTTCAAAGCTTGCTTCAAATTGGCCATTGACCATCACACCTGCTCGTAGGTACTTACCAATAAGCGCCAACAGACGCTTATCCTGCACCTTACTTCTAAGTTGAGTCATCAAGAGATCATGATTAACTCGGTCAAAGAACTTAGACAGATCAACATCGACGGCAAATTTGCGTTTCTGTTTGATGATATCCCTTACTTGCAGTACCGCTTGTTTGGCATTTCTATTCGGCCTAAAACCAAAGCTGTTAGTCGAGAAGAACGGGTCAAACAGTGGCGTGAGTATTTGAGCTATCGCTTGCTGTATCACACGGTCAATGACGTTAGGGATCCCCAATTTGCGTATACCGCCATCGGGTTTGTCGATCTCAACACGCCTTACTGCTGAGGGCTTATACTCACCTCGCTCTAATTGAGATTTACACTGTTGCCAGCCGCCTTGTTGCATCCAAAGCGGGAAAGCTTCGATGGTCATGCCATCGATGCCTGGTGCGCCTTTATTGGCTTTAACTTGACGCCACGCTCGGTGTAGATTTTCAGGTTCGAGTAGTTGCTGGAATAAATCGCTGTTGAAGGCGGGTTGCAGATCAATACGCTGCTGATAGTAATCGTCTGGCGACGTAGTGGGTATCGACAAGTTTGACAAGACTCCTCCTTCTTCTAAATGTTCAGGCCTTCACCATATCCCAACCATTACGATGGGCGTTGGGCTACTATGCCGTCTGCTGACTTCTGCATAATCACATGCCGAGTTGCCCCGTCATGCGCTATCGGTTTCCATCTGATTCGCTCTTTTCAGTCGATGACGCTGAAAAGCCAAGGCACTTATAAACCAGAGCCTTACTGGTTAGTGACCGATCGCGAGTTAAGCAGATCTCCCCAGATAAGAGCATGAACTTTCTTTGCACTGCTGCATCATTTACGGTGGCCATTAGATCACGTGATTTCGTCGTCTTGTGCCAACTCATCTCTAGCCTACGCCTCATATGATGTTCTTGTTCATCAGCTCGCAAATTTGCTAGCGGCTTCCTTCAGACCAATCCTCGCGGATAAGCCCTTGCCATTCGCTAGTAGTTAACGTTTAATAACAGTATGTTATTCTCTTTTAGAAAGAGTAACGGTGATCTTCCTACAGAGGACTTTCACCTCATTAGTTCATGCCCATGCTGGGCGTACACAAATTAATGCAGCCGACCGCTGGCGCGTCGGCTGATTAAAGCGTTATAAGCACAAGGAGAAACAATGAACTTTTGGAGAATGCAGCTTCATCCTGATGATAGCGAGAATGCTGTAGCTCATACGGTTAAATCTCTAGGCCTTGGTTACATAGGGCTTGATTTTGCAAACCCTCCTGGTGACTTGACTGATGTAGATGCTGCTGACATACCAAAAAGTCAAAGAGACTATTGGGATTTTGCCCATCGAATGAAGGTAGGGGATTTCGTACTCATTGTTGCTCACCATTATCCTTGTGCTCTAGTTGAAATTATTGGTGAGTATAACTACATCAGAAAGCCTGAATGCGATCTTGGAGTGTGGTTCCGTCACTTTAGAAAAGTGAAGCCTGTTGGTTTTTACTCTGATTTCGTTACTAACCCAGCCAATTGGCAGAAAACTATAATGACAGATACCATCTCTATTCTTAATAGCACAGATAGTGCGTACGTAGGGTCAAGTCTTGTCTTTTGCCTTTTTGATGAAATCGTACGTAGGGTCAAGTCCTGTCTTTTGCCTTTTTGATGAAATGGTCTAGTTTTTAACTAGGCCATTTTTGTATAGGGAAGACAATGAGTAGACCACTGAGAATAGAGTATGCGGGTGCGCTCTATCATGTAACGTCGCGCGGTAATGCTCGACAGCCGATTTATCTGGAAGAGCAAGATTTTGAATTGTTTATCGAAGTGTTGTCAGGCACCAGTGAGCGATTCAATTGGGTCGTGCATAGCTACTGTTTAATGACCAATCATTACCATCTACTCGTCGAAACTCCTGATGGGAACTTAAGTAAGGGAATGCGTCAGCTTAATGGTGTGTATACCCAAAAGTTCAATAGAAAACATAACCGAGTCGGTCATCTATACCAAGGTCGCTTTAAAGCCATTTTAGTCGACAAAGACGCTTATCTATTGGAAGTGGGACGTTACATTTTACTTAACCCCGTTCGTGCAAATATAGTGGATACACCGAACGAATATGAGTGGAGCAGTTGGCCTTTTGTTACTGGTTTAAAAGAGTCACCAGACTGGCTAGCGGTTGATCAAACCTTGTTTCAATTTGGCCGCCAGAGAAATAAGGCTGTTGAGAAATACAAGCAATTCGTTTTCGAGGGGGTTGGTAAGCCACTATGGACAGGATTAAAGCAGCAGGTGTACCTAGGCAGTGATGAGTTTGTGAACAGTCATCTTCCTAATTTGAATTTAGCAGAGGGAGATATCAAAGAGGTTCCGGCAAAACAGCGACGTGCTAAACCTCTTTCGCTAAAGGAGTACCAAGACTCAGCGCCTAGTAGAAATGATGCCATTATTGCTGCATTTAATAGCGGTGGCTATACGCAAAAGCAAATAGGGAATCACTTCGACTTACATTATTCACGAGTCAGCCGTATAGTGGCAAAAGGCAAGACCTGCCCCCCCCCGTTGTTAGGTATGCCCGTAAGAAATGAAGTGGCTTAATTGCTCGCAGCCCTTGGGGTTACTACGCTCTTAGGGAGGAATTGTTCAACAACGCCACCTGTAAATCTCAAAAATCCTACATATTTTTCTTTAAAATTCCGCTTCCGTTTATTTTGTGACTGAATGGGCGCGTTAGCTAATATTTTTTGTCATCTACTGTGTTTCTGGCTCAGCGATTGGGTTGGCTGGGTTAAAATTTATTGGTAAAAGATCGGATGTCCTATTTCACTTCCATTTTTATTCTTTTTTTTCATTACTTTAAGGGGATTTAGGCTTATGAGGCGATTTTGATAGTATAAAATAATTTACTTAGCGTGCTAACCAAGTATAATAGTTAGCACGCTAGGTAAATGGGAACCATGATGCAAAAAGAATTCGACCATATGAAAGAGCTATCACTGGCAGAACAATTGGGGCGTCTGCATCGCTTATGGCGCACCGCTGTTGACATTGAACTTGCCCCTTTAGAGTTAACTTACCCACGCTGGACAGCCTTATGGAAACTGTGGCGATTAGGCGACAACCTCAGTCAAAAAGTATTAGCCAATGCCTTAGAAATTGAACTGGCCTCTTTAATGCGCACCTTAGCCCAATTAGAACAGCAAGGGCTCATTGAACGCCACTGTTGCCCCCATGATAAACGCGCCAGACTTGTCAATTTGACTCCTGCTGGACTCGATTTAATAACGAAAGTTGAAGTAACAATTATCAATATCCGTAGCCAATTGCTCTTAGGCATAAACGCTGAAGAACTTACTGAGTTTGAAAGAGTAATTAATCTGATTGGTAATAATGCGTTAACCAAATTAGCTAAAATGACAGACAAGTAAGTGAATACAAATATGACACCAGATCAACAATTTTCGCGGCTAACAAAAATTGCCTTAGCAGGCTTTATGCTGGTATTTGGTTACTTTATGTTTGCTGATGCGACTATGCCATTAACGCCGCAGGCTATGGCAACTCGGGTTGTGACTAAGGTTACCCCACAAGTTAATGGCCGCATTAAAACTATTGCTGTCACTAATAACCAAGTTGTTAGCAAGGGTGAATTACTGTTTGAAGTAGATCCTAGACCGTATAAGTTAGCGGTAGATGAAGCGCAGTTGGCTTTAGAGCAAGTCCAGCAAGATAACGCTGAGCTAGATGCCTCTTTGTTAGCGGCGCAAGCTGATGTCAATGCCAGCCAAACCACATCACAACAAAAACGCAGCGAAGCAAAGCGTCTTGATGCACTGTACAAAACTAATGGCGTATCCCAACAGCAACGCGATCAAGCTGACAGCGATGCCGCTGCGGCTGAAGCAAATTTGCTGGCAACCCAAGCCCGTTTAAAGCAATTAGAAGTGAGCCGCGGTGTTTACGGTAACAATAACTTAAAAGTACGTCAGGCCGAAAATCGCTTAGCCCAAGCCAAATTAAACCTGTCTTATACCCAAGTTCATGCGGATCAAGACGGCACAGTTACTAACTTGCAAATCATGGTCGGCGGCTTTGCGGCCATTGGCCAGCCACTGCTGGCTCTTGTTTCTGATGATGTGGATATTATTGCTGATTTTAGAGAAAAGGCATTACGAGATGTCTCAATTTCATCTAAAGCCCTTGTTGCGTTTGACGGTGAACCAGGCCGTTTATATCGCGCCCACGTCAGCAGTATTGATGCTGGGGTTAGCGCCGGACAGTTCGATGCCAATGGCAGTTTAGCGACTCCGCAACAATCTGATCGCTGGGTCCGTGACGCCCAAAGAATGAGATTGCATTTACAATTAGATAATGACGAAGTCATGAGAACATTGCCAACGGGGGCACGGGCGACGGTGCAGATAATGCCAGAAAATAGTTTGCTGAACTTATTAGCTCATGGGCAGATTAAAGCCATCAGTATGCTGCACTATATCTATTAACATCATACATTTGATAGATGCGCTATTTTAAATATATTACAGCGACACAAGGCAACAATCATGTTACTAAGATTTAATCCCATGACAGCCAATGATTTACGTCAATGTCTACGTATTGCCACTGCTGGCACGATTGGCTTTACTGTGTGCAAACTGTTCGGCTTTAGTAACGGGGTGTTTTATACTGTGACCCCTATGGTATTGCTAGGGCTAGCACCTGTGTTCACCGCCCATGTCGCGCGGCAGGTGTTGGCGTCTTCTGTCACAGCTGGATTAGTGGTAGGCGTTATCGGTGGTTTATTTGGTGGCCATCCAGTCTTAATGACCCTGATTATTTTTGGGGTGTTTGTTGGCTTTTTTACCGCCATGACCCGCGGCAGTTTTTTTCTTTATGGTGCCAATAGTTTACTTAATCTGAGCATCATGCTTAATTTTGCCAGTTACCCTGATACTGATCTAAACGGTCTCATCGGCGCTAATCTCGGCGCCACAATACTGGCAATCATTATCGCCTATATCATGGTCTCGTTAATCCCTGATGTTGAACCCAGAAAATTGCAAAAACCACCAGCAAAATCAGTAAATCGAATGCGACATGAAGTATTACTGGGGGCAACTATCGCCACAGCATCTTTTGTCGTGTTCCAGATATTTAATCTGCAAGACTCTATGTCGGCGCAAGCTGCCACAATTTTATTACTTTATCCGATGCATTTTACTGGGGTATTAAATTATGCCCTTAAACGTGCGATAGGTACCTTTCTTGGAGTGACATTCGGTGTGTTAGCCCAGTTGTTTCTTTATGATTGGTCAGGGCTGTTGATCTTAGTCGTGCCGGTTTTATGGTTTGGGTTAATGCTATTTAGCCAAGTACACGTCAAAGAAAACGTCGGCGCTGGGGTTGGCTTTGGAGCGATGACCACGCTGGGGATTTTATTTGGCCAATACCTCACCCCAGGTAGCGATCTGATATATAGTGCACTTTACCGTATTAGCAGTATTTTGGTTGCCATCGTAGCGACTTTATTACTGTGTTACATCATGCACACTTTACTTAACCGATTTGCTGCAACGCGCTTAAGTTATCAGTAATGCTGATAATGATTAATTGAGCATGGAAAAAAACTGCTTGTGACTCAGCATTAGAAACAATAGGGTCATGTCTTGTCTTTTGTCTCTCATAACAATCACCTGATTCCAGTACGGGATCAGGTACTAGTATTTCAATAAAGCAATTGGAGACACCGTTGAAACTTTTTCCTCTTTGCCATACCTGTAGTTATTCATGATTTGCTAATGTTTACTTTTCCGAAACTCATTTCTGCCCAAAGGTATGCTGGCGGTAGCATGTAACGCAAAAATGCCCTCAATGAAATGAGTTCTATTGCTTGAAAGTCGTGCGCCACTGAACCGGCGATAGCTTGTTGTTCCAATGA
>NZ_JBFRPJ010000017.1:0-812 GCF_041471945.1 Vibrio sp. 10N.261.51.A4 | reverse complement strand
AATTAGGAAACAAAGCCACTTAAATTATCAGTACAATCTATATACTATGTAATTAAGCGATTGAGTATTAAAGCATATGGTAAAAAGTTAGAATCTAATATGCTATGTTCGCTTGACTACATGTCAACCTCACGAACAATTACATCATCTACTTCATTGTTTAGTAATGTTACATAACTGCTCTGAGTCATGCCTCTTACAGCTTTCGTGTTTTGCATGCCATCCACATTCGTTAGACTTTTGTCAGAATAAATTGCTCGTATATCTCCATCGACTCGGCCTGAAAACGTGACATCATCAGCACTAATAGAAGCAATCGCTGAGGTTGCAAAAAATAAAAACGAACATAAAACGACCTTAATATTGACAAACGACTTCATAAACACCTCAAATGTAATTGGTTACATATGAGAGTTTAGCTTATTCGCAGGAAAAAAGAAGTCTAATGCCTACCAGCCACTCTTGCATCCGTGATGTTAGATTTGTAAACATTAATTTGTTCAGAAAAGTCCATTCATAACGATCATGATATAGCATGGATACGGCCACATCAATTCACCAGACTTATGCATATTATGCACTGGTTAGCGATTTGATGGCAGTTAAACCTTAGGGAGAGACCGAAGAGTAAAACGCTAATACATATCTTGCAAGTCTTCATAGTAGTTTAATGGTTTTACATTAAGAGAATTAAATTTTATCTAACTTCGTAATATTTAATACCTGAACCTAAGATCTGGTATGTAAACCATGATTCTTGGCAACACTTGATTATTCACATCAACGTAAGCTATGATCCGCACCATAAGTTT
>NZ_JBFRPJ010000016.1:0-1147 GCF_041471945.1 Vibrio sp. 10N.261.51.A4 | reverse complement strand
TGATCCGCACCATAAGTTTTGGACACTGAGTTAAGTGAGTACAATCACTAACGAGGTGAACAATGACAACTAAGAAAACACGAATCAAACATGCTCCTGAATTTAAAGCCGAAGCACTTAAGTTAGCAGAGAAAGTCGGTGTCGCTGCTGCCGCACGACAGCTATCGTTGTATGAATCTCAAATTTATGGGTGGCGTAAAGCCGTCAAAAAAGATGCGAAAATCAGCGATAGAGAAAGGGAGCTCGCCACTGAAAATGCCAAACTCAAACGGTTATTGGCTGAGCAAGCTGAAGAGCTAGATATCGTAAAAAAGGCCGCCACCTACTTCGCGAAAAATCTAAAGTAGATTGCTATGAGTTTATGCTCGAACACCTGATGCAATATAGGATTGTCCGTATGGCTAAGGTGTTTGAGGTTTCTCGAAGTGGGTTTTATTATTGGATTGATAATCGCCATAAAGTCACTCAACGCAACGAGCACCGAAAGCAGCTTGATATCAAAGTTCGAGAAGTCTTTGATGATAAAAAGGAACGCGACGGTGCAAGGCGTATTCAAAAAGAACTAGAGGCAAATGGTAATAAGCACGATGTAAAAACCATTGCCGCGAGCATGAAGCGCCAGAGCTTAGTCGCGAAGGCCGCCCGTAAGTTCAAATGTACGACAGACAGCAAGCATAGGCTTCCTGTTGCCCCGAACTTGCTTGAGCAAGATTTTAATGCAACAGCACCGAACCAAAAATGGGCTGGAGATATTACCTATCTAGCGACAAGCGAAGGTTGGATGTATTTAGCGGTTGTTATCGACTTGTACTCACGGCAAGTCGTTGGTTGGTCAATGAGCACCAGAATGACCGCGACTCTGGTCTGTGATGCGCTATCAATGGCATTGTTCCGTAGAGGCATGCCCGAAGGGGTGATTATCCATAGTGATAGAGGTAGTCAATATTGTTCAAAAGACTACAGATACTTAATCTCAGCCCATAATTTAAAACAAAGTATGAGTAGGAAGGGAAATTGCTGGGATAACGCCTGTGTTGAAAGCTTTTTCCATTCAATGAAAGTAGAAGCCGTCCAATACGAGCCGATAATGACGCGAGAAGAGATGCGCCAAGCACTTTTTGAATATATCGAAGTTGATTATAATCGA
>NZ_JBFRPJ010000015.1:0-18227 GCF_041471945.1 Vibrio sp. 10N.261.51.A4 | reverse complement strand
AATTACGCAACAAAGCCTATTCGCATCGCGAATTAATCATATAGAACAGTATTACGCGGTATTTTTATAATTTAGAAATTAATGATGTTGCTTCAGGTGTTTTATCATTATCAATGATGTTTTAGAGTGTTAATTCCAATATGGACATAGCAAACTTGTCGACTTCCTAGCTTGTATGCCTATTACGAGATACAGTTAGTCTAAAGATAAATATATAAGGAATGTATAATGCTTCGAATCTTATTGATTGCAGTTATCTCGGTGTTCAGCACGATGAGTTTTGCAAGCGAAGAGGTTAAGTACTCGGAACAAGAGTATTTGGATAGACCGCTGATGGAACGCTATATCTTGGATGAGTTGAAGCAGCTTCGAATGGAACAGCAGGATCTTGAAAGACGCTTGACCATTCAGATGACTGACCGGGAACTGACTGTGGCAGACAAGTCTCTGAATTACGCCAATGTAACCGTAACCTACTTCTTCTACATTATTGCTGGTGTGGCCTCTCTTATCGCGCTGGTGGGTTGGCAATCCATCAAAGAGCTTAAACACACAACTCAAGACATGGCTGATAAGCGACTTAATTCTATCGCTCAAGACTATGAGAAGAAGTTTAATGTTCTTGAACGGGATCTTAAGCGCAAGACCAGAATCATTTCCGACAACAACCGCGAAATTGAAATTATCAATGAGATTCATAACCTATGGTTGAGAGCACAGAACGCACAAACGGCAGAGCAAAAAATTGAAATCTACGATGAAATACTGAAGGTTCGTCCTGGAGATTTAGAAGCACTTACTGCCAAAGCTGACGCTGCTATGGATATACAGGAATACCACTGGGCAATGAGTCTTTGTAACCGTGTATTAGAAGTCGATGACCAAAATGCTCATGCCTTGTATCAACGTGCTTGCGCCTATGCTCGATTAGGGGCAGAAGGTCAAGCGATCGATGACTTAGAGCGCGCTATTGAAGCCAGTGGGTCCATGAGAGAGCTGCTAACTGAAGAGCCGGACTTTGAGATGCTGCGAGGCTTAGAACGCTTCGAAGTACTTCGTGAAGAGTAATATGAGGTAAAGATCCGTGTTAACTAAGGTGGTGGGCTTTGCATACTCACCATACTTTCACACCTATCGCGCTATGGTTTCTTACATTTCATTTATTTTTTTGATTTAATTGTTATGTTATAACACTTTCTAAGTTCCTTGTTATAACCGCTAAGTATTTTATGAAGTTCCTCCGTATTGGTCTGATCGTTACTGCGATCAGCGCATTTTCCCTTGCTGCTTTGCTCTCTTTTCACTCCAAACCAGCACCAGAAATCTCTATCAAAATAACCCCTTACCAAGGTTCTCAACCTAATGATAAGGAAGTCATCGACTCGCAAGCGACTCCCAACTCTTTGGTTAAGGTCCATTATTTTGTGAAAGTTGGCGATACGCTAAGCAACATCTTTTCGTCATGGCAACTGCCATATGGAACCGTTCAAAAGGTGATGGAAGCGGATCTGGAGTCTTTGAAACTCGACACAATAAAACCTGGTGACCATCTAGAGTTGCTTTTGGATAGTGACTCAAAACAGCTTGTGGAGCTGATTTATCACGAGAGTTTGGTTGAGCAAGCAGCCTTTACTCGAAACGATGATGGTAGCTTCACCTATAAATTCCACGAGATCCCAGGCGAATGGAAAGAAAAACTCTATGCGGGTAGTGTTCACGGTAGCTTTTCAACGTCAGCCTACAAAGCGGGGTTAACTACTAACCAGATAGCCAATATCACCCGCACACTAAAAGACAAAGTCAACTTCGCTCGAGAGCTGAGAGCTGGTGATAGCTTCAATGTATTGGTCAAAGAGCAGTACACGGATGATCACCTAACGGGTAAAACAGAAATTCAAGGTATCTCAATTCAATTAAGAAACCGAGAAGTCGCAGCTTTTCTAGCACCAGATGGTCTTTTTTATGACAGAGAGGGAAATAGTCTAGAGCAAGCCTTTGATAGATACCCAGTCGACAGAAAATTCCGAAGAATCACTTCTTCGTTCAATCCGACACGAAGACACCCAGTAACTGGGCGAATCTCACCGCACAATGGTACCGACTTTGCGACACCTGTTGGTTCACCTATCTACTCAACTGGTGATGGTCGAGTGGTGGCACTTCGTGACCACCCGTATGCTGGTAAATATTTGGTGATTGAACACAACAGCGTATATACGACGCGTTATCTTCACTTGAGCCGCTTCTTAGTTAAGAAAGGTCAGCAAATTAAGCGAGGTCAGAAAATTGCGCTATCGGGTGCTACTGGTCGTATTACTGGCCCGCACTTGCACTTTGAGGTATTGGTTCGTGGTCGCGCCGTCGATGCGATGAAGGCGAACTTACCAATGGCAAGCTCAATTATGCCTAAAGATAGAAAAGAGTTTTTGGCTCGAATTGCCTCTTTTGATGCCATGATTTCTGAGCCAGAAGATCGTGCGAGTTAGAGATATTCAAGCCTAGTTTGGCAGCGAATACAATAACGCCCCTTAGCTAGCGATTCAGCTAAGGGGCGTTTTTTTAAAGAATCACACGATTAAGCGACTGAATCCGTTATTCGATGGATAGAGCTATTGAGCGATAGGTTTGCCACTGATTAAGCAACCACCACTGCCGTGCCACTAGCAGAGACCATCAACATGCCATTACCTGTTCCCAAGACTTCGTAATCAATATCTACGCCTACCACCGCGTTGGCACCCGCTTCAATCGCTTTCTGTTCTAACTCTTTGAACGCGTAGTTACGTGCTTTTTCCAGTTCTTTCTCGTAGGTGCCAGAACGTCCACCCACAAAGTCACGAATTCCTGAAAACATATCTTTGAAAACGTTCACCCCTAGAATGGCTTCTCCGGCAATAACCCCTTTGTAATCGACAATGCGCTTGCCTTCGACTGATTGTGTGGTGGTAATAATCATAATGGCCTCTTGTAAGCTTGCTGAGCTGTCACTCGCTTATTGATTGATAGTTTGGTCTTGCTCTTGAATGTCATCGTTCAGTGCTGTCTCTGAGCGTGTGAATTCATGTCTTAACCATGTTCTCAGTTTTAGCACACTTTCTTGTTTTAATTTGTTTTTTGGGCAAACAAAGTAAAAATCTTGGTGCGGGTTAGCAACCGGTTTACCCAATTCGACAAGCATCCCATGGCTGATATCATCTTTCACAAACAAGCGATGCGTTACTAGTACGCCTAACGAACGAATTGAAGCTTGCACCGCTTGAATGGAGACATCGAACGTCAGATTGCTATGGAATGTGGGCAGTGGAATTTGGTAATTGTCGCACCACACTTGCCAGTCGTGTTGCCGCCTGAGGTTAAAAACGCCAATGGTCGGGTTTTGTTTGACGAGTTGCTCGACGCTCAATCCGGTCTGGTTTTTTAATAGAGTAGGGCTGCACACCAAGACCAGATCATCGTCGCCCAGTTTCTCGCTGTAATATTGCTCCCACTCATTGGGCTTGCCATGTACGAGCGCAACATCGACCCCTTCCTGTTCAATATCGAAAGGGCCAGTTAGCGTCGAAATACGGATATCAAGTGAGGGAGCGAAAGCTTGGAAGTCGGGAACTCGTGGGATCCACCAGTGCATCGCGAGCGAATTGACCATGTTGAGGGTAATGCGGTGGTCGTTAGGCGTTCTGGCAAGCTCTTCGGTCGCCTCTATCACTTGCTCAAGTGCGGGCGCGACTTTGCGGTAATATCGCTTACCTGCGGCATTAAGAACAACACGACGACCGACTCGTTGAAACAAAGGCTTGTTGACCAGTTGTTCTAACGACTTTATCGCTTGGCTTACCGCAGAGTGACTGACGTACAGCACCCGAGCGGCGTCGGTCATGCTGCCAGTCTCAGCGACAGCAATGAAAGCGTAAACGGATTTAAGCGGAACGAGTTTTTTCATTGGTAAGTTTTCCTTACAGTTATCGTTAATATTACTCGCTATTTTTCATTACGTCACGCCTCTAAAATAGATGTCATAGGAGGTGATAATTATGTCTGATATTACCAAGGCGACGACTTTCATGTTGTTGTCGACGTTCAGTTTGTCTTTAAGCGGCTTAATGGCCAAGTATCTATCTGAAGTGATGCCCACTTCGTTGCTCAGTTTTGTGCGTTTTTTGTTACCCAGTCTGTTTTTATTTCTTTTTCTGACTTTTTACAAAATCAGCAAGCCGACACGAGAAATGTGGAAACCTTTGGTGATGCGAGCGATCTTTATGGTGGCGTGTCAGTGGTGTTTCCTTACTTCACTGCAAACCTTAACGCTGGTTGAAGGGGTTGTGTTATTCAGTACGGGTCCTCTGTTTATTCCATTGTTAGAAAAGTTAATATTTAGAACCAAGATTCATACAACGACGATCGTGTGCTTAGCTATCACTTTTGTTGGCGTAGTGATGATGGCGGGGGATTGGTCGCAGTTTGAGTTGGGTTCTGAGTTCTTTAGACCTGCGCTTCTGCTTGGACTTCTCGCGGGGGTATTTAATTCTGGCTCGCAAGTGAGTTTGTACCGAGCGTCTAAAACTAGCCTGACACCAGCAGAGCTTAACGCGTGGACCTTTTTAGTCGCGGCAATCATTGTTATTCCAATGGTGGTGTTTACTTCACTTTCTGCGGTGCCCGATGTGCTTGAAAGTGCTGAAAAAGGCTTCGTGTCGGCGTTACTGTCTTTTGACGATTTACGCTGGATTGTTCTCGGATCACTTGGTCTTGCACTGTTTACCATCAATACCCAAATCTTCCGTTCCAAGGCGTATAAGCTTGCAGACAGTGGCTCCCAGTTGGCACCTCTGATTTTTACTAACATGCTGTTTAGCGCGCTTTGGCAGGGCTTGTTCTTTGATGATGTGTTTTCTAAACAGCAGATGATTGGCATTAACCTGATTGTCGTGGCGAGCATCACCAATACATTGCTGGCAAAAAGACACAGCAAGGCGAAAGCCAAACAAAAACCGCACACCACAGTGGCTGTAGCGACTGTAGTGGACGTTGCGGTATTGGACTCGGCAGCTAAAAGCTAACCATTGAGTTATGGCTTATCCTCTGAATGGTTAATTTAAAACTTAGAACAATGAGCGTATGTATTCTTTTACTCGGTCGATGTGTTCGTGCGGGTCA
The DNA here is from genome assembly GCF_041471945.1 of Vibrio sp. 10N.261.51.A4. Taxonomy (NCBI): domain Bacteria; kingdom Pseudomonadati; phylum Pseudomonadota; class Gammaproteobacteria; order Vibrionales; family Vibrionaceae; genus Vibrio; species Vibrio sp. 10N.261.51.A4. The sequence goes on along the minus strand of NZ_JBFRPJ010000015.1, from coordinate 13,073 downwards.
ATCTCGCAGCGTTGGTTCATTTCTAGGAATCGCTCAGCGTATTTATCGTAGATTTTGTTTTCCAAAAACAGTAAATACAACTTGGGATCGATATGACCGCTGGTGGCCATGTCGGTCATGATGTTGAGTGATTCGCTTAAGAGTTTACCTTTCTTATAAGGGCGATCACTAGAGGTGAGCGCTTCAAAGACATCAGCAATTGCCATTGCTCTGGACGGCAGAGGTAACTGGTCTTCGTTTAAGCCTCTTGGGTATCCCTTACCGTCGATACGTTCGTGGTGTCCGCTGGCGATATCCGGAATGTTTTGAAGGTAAGGCGGGTAAGGCAACTTGTTGAGCATGGTGAAGGTTTGGATAATATGATCGTTGATCATGAAACGTTCTTCATCGTTTAGCGTACCACGGCGTACTTTCAAATTGTGCAGTTCACCTTGGTTGTATTTAACTTCTCCGGGCTTAAGTACAAACGCTTCTTGCCATACATCGGCAGGGTTAAAGCCATTGTCCCAAGGTATTTTATGCTCCGGTTTGTCTGCAAGCAGAGGCTCCATGACAGGCAAACCCTTTTCCTGACTTGTTGGCTCAGTTCTCTCTTTCTCAACCGACTCTTTTTGGGTGTTAAATCTCTCTTTTTCAGACCAAGACAAACCCAATTGATCATCCAGTGTACGTTTCCATTGGCGTTTGGCTATTTGATCTAAGCGTTCTAGCTGCTCTTCCGTCATAGATTCGCCGCCAAGATTACACTCAGCAACGAAGGCAAACTCCTCATCCAGTTCAGACAGGCTTTGTTCGAGTATTTTGAGTTGTTCTTCTTGTAGTGCACCGTTCGCCATCGCTTTCCAGTAATCGGTTTCCGCTTGCTGTTTCAACAACTCAAAACGCATTCGCACTTCGTGGATTCGGTCGTAAATAGTTTCCAGTTTTGTTGCCTTATCTACCACATATTCAGGCGTGGTCACCTTGCCGCAGTCATGAAGCCAAGCGGCGAGCATCAACTCTTCCCACTGTTTACTGTCCAATGAGAATTGCGGGTAATGGCGGTCATCATCTATGGTTGCTTGAGTTAGCCATTTGGTGAGCTCAGGCACTCGTTGGCAATGCCCGCCCGTATAAGGTGACTTGGTATCAATCGCCGATGCAATCAGCTCAATAAAGGCATTAAGCATGTCTTTTTGTTGCTGCATTTGGTCGATGTTGTCTTTCGCTATTTCCGCAAAGCTGAGCAACTCTCTTAAAAAGGCGTGCTTGTCTGCCTGCATCTTGGTAATTGGTCTCTCATAGCCAATTGCCACAATCCCTACCAACAGTTTCTCTCGGTTTAATAGTGGAAATAGGTACAGGTCTGAATTGAAGATCGAATCTTGGTAATAGTTGAGAACATTGTCTTCTCTGTTTAAATGGATCGTCTCACCAGATTTAAGCTGACACAGCAACCAAGGCGTGTGTTTGATGAAGTCATTGATGTCGGCCTTAAAAGGAAGAATGGCAAGGTTGGCTGTCGTATCAAACACGTCTTTCTCTTTGGATTGAGTGAAAAGGACAATGGTTTCTGCTTTGGTAATTAAATAGCTTTGATGAGCAATGTTCTTGGCTAAGATCGAAAACTCCTGATTCCCGGCGGTGTCTCGAAGTAGGGTAATCAGATCATGAAGCGTGTGTTCCATTAGCTCAATCGAGTGGGCGAGGTTAGCCACTTCTTGAATCATGCTTTTGGGATAATGAGTACGCCTGAAGTCGAACCGAGCGATGTTGTCGGTGAGTTGCATCAGCGTATTGAGCGGCTGAGACAGTCGATTAGCAACAAACCATACGATAGCGAAGCAGATGAACAACATCCCAATCGCGACCGCAACTTGCTTGTCTCGCATCGAGATAAGATCAGCGAGCAGCTCATTGTGTGGCGTCGCTTCTGCCAAGTATAAGGTGACATTTTGAGTCAGTTGAACCGGCGTTAGCGTTAGTGCCCAAGTGTTTAAGTTGTACTCAACGTTTTTTAGATTGAGGCTAAACTTCTCTTCATCAGACATAAGCGGCGCAATAACGGACGCTTTCAATGCTTCCATCTGTTCACGTTTGGGCACATTAAAGAAGCTTTGGTCTTGCTCACTGCCAGAGAGATTCCCCGTCGTTTGGTTGTTCGTTTGCTCAGTTTTACTTGTGTCATCAGATTGGGAGTCAGGCTTGGGTACTGATAGCTCAAGTTGATGCTGACCGAGAAGATTAAAATGTTGATCGAACAAGGCGAGTCGGGTTTGCGGAGAATAAGCTAATTCACTGATCTGAGAAGAGAGGGAACTCAACGTAAAGTCGGCACCAACCACATGCTTGCCATCGGCAGAACGCCTAGAGAGTGTAATGCCATTGGTTTGCAGGAAATAGAATAGATAGGGCTCAGAGAGTTGTATTGAGCCATCAGGCTTTGCGTTACGAAACCAAGGACGAGTGGTGGGGTTGAACTTACTCTCTGCTTGTCGAGTACTGATCACTTGATGTGCGCCATCAAGATAGGTAATAAAGTTTTCACCGTCTAGATTGGTGCTGCTAACCATCATGGTCGCTTTAGCGGGCGCGCTGTTTTCGGCTCTCTGTTTATTGGTGCTTAATGGACGAAAGATTCTGAAGTCACCATCTTCAGAACCATAAAATAGAGCGACCAAATTGGTGTTTTGCTTGAAGATGATATCGACCGAAGCAAGCCAAGAGTCTTTTTCGACAGCGGAAGCTTGATGAGCAACAAACGGGCTCACCGCCATCACATTTAAGGTTGTGATAACAGGGGCAATGGCTTGTTTAAATACTGATTCCAGTTTGTCGCGGTGCTCATTACTGATCTCGCGCACTGTGCCTAGCAGCAGCTCTTGGGAGTGCCGATAACTAATCGAAATCAATACCGCACCGACAAGTGTTGTCAAAATTAGGAAAAGGCTAGTGATGTGGATACTCAGCGGATATCGTCTTCTTCTCATCTAACACTCCAGTTTGTAGGCTGGTTTAAGTATTGACGAACTTGGGTAGGTTGCAAAAAATTGGCGCAATTACCGAGTGTGTGCGGTTCGACTTAGATAAGACCAAGCGCTGGCTGGCTCTGGTTAGCCACGTATTCCCGTGTCGTGTAAATGAACCAGTAATAAACCTTTATGTTTGGGTGCTAATTGTCACTTTCAGCTGATAAACTGGCCGAATTGTTGCCATTAGGCATTCATTTTCTGAAGTATTCTTTTCCTGAAAGAGATTCAGAGTTACTTTCTGAAAAACGTATTTTGACCGAGCGAAGAGGGCATTGATTCATGGAACTCAAAGTAGATACTCACACCCACACATACGCAAGTGGTCATGCTTACAGCACATTGATCGAAAACGCCAAGTCGGCAAAGCAAAATGGTTTAGCCATGTTTTGTACTACTGATCATTCAGAATCAATGCCGGGCGCGCCACACTATTGGTTCTTCAGCAATCAGCGTGTGCTCCCTCGTTTTATTGAAGATGTCGCAATTATTCGAGGTGTTGAGTCAAACATCATGAACACACAGGGTGAAATCGACATTCATCCGAGTGTGGATAAGAACTTGGATTGGGTGATCGCGAGTTTTCACGAGCCAGTATTTCGCCCATCGGATGTCGCTACCCATACAGAAGCATTGTTGAATGTGATTAAGGGCGGTCGAATTGATGCGCTTGGTCACTTAGGCAATCCTAATTTTGATTTCGATTTCGAAGCCGTTATTCAATGTGCGGTTGAGAACAACGTGGCGATTGAGATCAACAACACCACACTCAAAGGCAATAGCCGAGTTGGCAGTGTTGACCGCTGCTATGAGATTGCAAGAATAGCGAAAGCGAAGGGTGCATTTATTACAACAGGCAGCGATGCGCATTTCTGTTTAGATGTCGGTGGCTTAGACTTAGTCGCAGCATTGTTATATGAAGTGGGCGTAGATTCGAGTAAAGTGATTACCCATTCGCCAAAGCAGTTCCTAGCCTTTTTGGCCTTGCGCGGTCGTAATGAAATCCCAGAATATTCAGATCTTGTTTAAGAGAATATCGGCGGGTTTGCATTTCGACACAATCAATTTTTGTGCCTGAAAGATTTTTGTATACACTAGCCGAAAATAATAAAGTCGAAGTGCCACAGTAATGACGGCTCTAACTTCAAAGACACCGCTTCACTTGGAGAAACAATGAAAACTCGCTCAATCCTTTTATCTGGCTTAATCGCTGCTTCAGTATTGTCTGGCAACGCATTTGCTAATGTAGACCTTAAGAAAAACATGCAAGAAATGAAGCTTGCGTTCAAACAAGCGGCAGAAGCTCAAAGCATTGAAGAGATGCAAAAGCCTATCGTTCGTTTAGATACGCTAGTGGCAGAGCTGAAAACGGGTGTTTACCCAGTCGAGAAAGAAGACAACTTCATGGAAGGCTTCAAAAAGATCAGTGCATCACTGGATAGCATTGAGCAGAAGCTAGACCAAGGTGACTTAGCGTCGGCACAGCAAGAACTTCGTACTATTGATGGCCTTCGTGAAGAGTACCATGAGAAGCGTAACCCAAGCATCTGGAGCAAGATCTTCGGTTAATTCGTTAATCATGAACGTTTGCTAGATAGGTAACAAAGAGCAAACCTCAAGATTCGATTTCTAAAACGCCGCCTTACATTACCCTCTTTCGAGGAAGGTGTAAGGCGGCGTTTTTATTGTCTCTTTTATCGAAAGCCTGCTGCAAAGAGATGAGTATTACTTTCTTAGTTTTAGTGTTGTAACCAGTATTTAACGAAAAAGAGTGTGCGTTAGCTTCAATTTTTTAACTTGCTGTTAATCTTTACGTTTACCTATATTCCAAGTCCCTCATAATAAGGGAAATTTATAAAGACTTGGAATAATGCGCCGAACCTCGTTCAACTTCTTCATGTTACTTGCAACAGCATTAAGCTGGGCGCTAGTGACATTAATGCCTGTTATCAATGCTCATGGTAATAGTGCGGGAGTATGGGCGTCGTTATGTACGGTCAATGGCTTTGAATTGGTTCAAATCGAAGAAGGCGAACCTAATACTCATAAAGGAAAGCCGTGTCCGTTTAGCCATTTTTCCACGTTTCACCAAGATGAACTTCCCACTACACTACTGACAACTCGACTGAGTTCTATTGTCTCCGACAGCTACGCTTTTTTGGCTCTAAGCGAACGCTACACGAGGCAAGCCCCGCGCGGCCCTCCCTTTGTTATTGCTTAAACCTAACCCATTAAAATAATTAAAAAATAAAGTATTAAGTAAAGTTAAACATGCTCAGATTACTTTCTGATTTTTCAGAAGGTATGTTTGCGTGTGTCAAAGGAAATTATAATGTTGAGAAATGAATCTCAAACCCCTGCGAAAGCACAAGCAACTTCGCAGTCTAAAAGCAGTGCAACAACCGGTTCGGAAACCAATATAAAAAGCAAAGACCGCAATAAAACCCTCTATTTCCTCACATGGCGCTGGCACTTCTATGCTGGGCTATTTGTTATCCCGTTTATGTTAATGCTGAGCATTACAGGTTTGGTGATGCTGTTTGATGATGAAATCGAGTTAGCTTTTCATCACGAAGCCATTGAGATTGTTGCATCGGGCGATCCGATTAAAGTGTCACAACAGTTAACTGCAGTGCAGAATCAATACCCACAAGGCTCGGTGACGCAGTTTGTTCCGAGTAAAGCCCCTGATCTCGCTAACCGCTTTTCGCTATCACTTGAAGACGGAACATCTGTTTTCGCCACTGTGAATCAGTACACTGGCGAAGTGGTCGGAGAAATTCCACGCAGCGATAGCCTGTACCAACTAGCGAATGATATTCACGGCACTTTGTTGATTGGTGATTGGGGTGATTATCTAATTGAAGTCGCAATAAGCTTGTCTATTCTGTTGCTCGTCAGTGGCATTTACTTATGGCTACCGAGAGACAACGCAAGCCGCGCTGGTTTTCTCAAGCTGAGAGTGTCATCCGGGCCACGTGTTCTCATGCGTGATCTGCATGCGAACATCGGTGGTACCTTATCGCTTATTCTGTTGTTGTTTATTCTATCTGGATTGGCATGGACTGGTTTTTGGGGCGGTAAGCTTGTTCAAGCATGGAGTACTTTCCCTGCTCAAATGTGGGACGATATTCCATTGTCTGATAAGACGCACGCTTCCCTCAACCATGGATCAGAAGAAGAGCTCCCTTGGAACTTGGAGCAAACACCACTGCCTTTGTCTCAAGATAAGCCAGCAGAGCACGTTCATCATGTGGAAGAGGCTACTGAACCTCACGACCATTCTAAGATGGGTGAAGATCACTCTCAACATATGTTGTCAGCAAGCAACTTCGACATTGATGACGTTACTGAAAAAGCATACTCACTTGGCTTTACGCAATACAAGGTCAATTTCCCGCGTTCAGAAACGGGCGTTTACACGGTCACAGCCAATACAATGGGTGGCGATATCATCGATCCAACGCAGGATCGTACCACGCACCTCGACCAATATTCTGGTCGTATACTGGGTGAGGTGACATGGCAAGATTATAACTTCATTGCCAAGACGTTAGCGGTTGGTATTTCATTGCACCAAGGTGACATCAGTATCATCAATAAGCTTCTAAATGCCTTGTTTTGCTTGGCGTTCATTGTTGTGTCTGTGACTGGCGGTGTGATGTGGTGGATGCGCAGACCTTCAGGTCAACGAAAGCTTGGCACGCCACCGAAGTTTGGTGATGCAGGGCTTTGGAAAGCAGGCTTAGTGACGGTGATAGTTATTTCAGCGCTGTTTCCACTGGCGGGTGCGACGATCGTGACAGCCATGCTATTGGATTGGTTACTGTTCTCGCGTGTCGAGAAATTCAAGACAGCATTGAGTTAATTGATACACAAACTGACCTTCTGTTTGAGGAGGTCAGTTTCATTAATCAGATGACATGCTCTGTTTATTAAGAAGACGTTAGACTTGATAAAGCTCTATATTTGGTAAAGCTCTAACGGAAGCCCGTCAGGATCGGCAAAAAAGGTAAATGCTTTACCTGTAAACTCATCAACTCGGATCGGTTCGACTTCGATTCCTTGTCCTTCCAAATAGCTTTTGACTTGTTGAACTTCATCGACACAAAAGGCTAAATGTCTCAGCCCTTGGGCTTCTGGAAAGCTAGGTCTTTCTGGTGCGTTAGGGAAGCTGAATAGCTCTATCTGAGCACCATTAGGTAGCGCTAAATCAAGTTTGTACGACTGGCGAGCCTCTCGATAGTTTTCGGCAATTATCTCGAGTTTCAAAATCTCAGTGTAAAAGTGTTTCGACGCGTCGTAGTCTGAACAGATTATGGCCGCGTGGTGTATTCCTTTCAGCATCAGTTTATTTCTCCTGCCAACTTGTCACCTAAGTGCTTCATGGCGTAATCAATGAATACACGCAGTCGAGCGGGCATGTACTTGGTTTGAGCAAACTGCATCGCAATCGCACCATGGTAATTACTCTTGATGGTCCAATCTTCCAACACTTGTACTACAGACCCTTCAGCCAACGCATCTTGAATCACGAAGTCATGGAAAATACCGACGCCTAGACCTTCTTTCACACCTTTCAGTCGCATCTGCGAGTGGTTAACTGCGTAACGTCCACTGACGGGTACTGTGTGAAATTCATCATCTTTAAGAAAATCCCAAATGTGATCTTTGTCTGTCTCTGCAAGATACAAACAGTCGTGTTCAGACAGCTCGGTAGGGTGGTGAGGAATCCCCTTGGCATCTAAATAGTCAGGGCTTGCACACAACACGAGGTTTGTTTTTCCTAACTCTTTCAATACTAAGCTTTCGTCGGGCTTATCAGTCAGGCGGAAAGCAATGTCGATGCCTTGACGTAAAATATCGATGTCGCCGTCAGCCGCTCTCAATTTAAGTTGGATTTCTGGATACTGATTTAAGAATGGAACAACGAAAGGCTGCAATACCGAATTCAAGAAGGCTTCAGGCGCCGCTACCGTTATCGAGCCTGCAGGTTCGGTATGGTCGGAGGTAGACAGTTCAACGGCTTGTTGCGCTGCGTTGATCATCACCACACTCTGATCATAAACCAATTGACCCGCTTGCGTAATGATAAGGGTACGAGTGGTACGCTCAAACAGTTTCACCGATAGCGCTTTTTCCAAGCGGGTGATGAGCTTACTCAAGGCTGATGGTGTCACGCCTAACTGTTTTGCTGCAGCCGTAAAACTACCTTCGTTAACCACCAAAATGAACGAGGCGAGATCCGGAAGCAGGGCGATGAGTTTTGGGTTAATCATAAGTATCCAGTTAAGCTAGTTTCAACGATGAACTTAATGGTAATTGTGAGCGATTTACTTTGATTTGTGAATCAATTTCATTAATTGATTGACGTGATTGCTCTGATAGGTTGTTGTGTTTGAAGCTCATCTGTATAGCGGCGTTGCTGCTGCGCATTCTGAGATGAAAAATTGAGATTTGATATGAAAGCGAAATTAGACGGAAATTATAGCTAATTTGGCGTTTAAAAAAGCAGGTGAAGGGCGTTAATGTGCCCTATGTCACTGGGATGAACTATTATTAGTGCCTGTGATTCATTAATGTTTTTCCAACTAAAGGGATAATCGGAACGGGGATGTTCAACTAGAATATAGGCATAAGTTTTACAGTGTAAATGATCGTGTTGAGATCGTTTACATCCCTACATAAAGCGGCGCGCGATGCTGCTAAATAATAACTAGGAAGGAATGAGACAATGTCTTCTGCATTTTACCAACAGATTCAAACTCAAATCGAAGAAGTTAAAGAAGAAGGTCTTTACAAGTCTGAGCGCATTATTACTTCTGCACAAAAAGCAGCGGTTTCTATCTCGACTGGTGAAGAAGTACTAAACTTCTGTGCAAACAACTACTTAGGTCTTGCTAACCACCCAGCTCTTATCGAAGCAGCTAAAGATGGTATGGATCAGCACGGTTTTGGTATGGCTTCAGTACGTTTCATTTGTGGTACTCAAGATTCTCACAAAGAACTAGAGCAAAAGCTTTCTACGTTCCTAGGTAAAGAAGACACTATCCTTTACACATCTTGTTTTGATGCAAACGCTGGTTTGTTCGAAACAATTCTAGGTAAAGAAGACGCAATCATCTCTGACGCACTAAACCACGCATCTATTATCGATGGCGTTCGTCTGTGTAAAGCAATGCGTTTCCGTTACTCGAACAACAACATGGAAGAGCTAGAGCAGCAACTTATCGCTGCTAAAGAAGCTGGCGCTCGTCACACACTAATCGTAACTGACGGTGTGTTCTCAATGGACGGCGTAGTGGCTAACCTTCCTGCTATCTGTGACCTTGCTGACAAGTACGGCGCACTAGTTATGGTTGATGACTCTCACGCAGTGGGCTTCATGGGCGAAAACGGCGCGGGCACTCACGAGTTCCACAACGTTGTACACCGTATCGATATCATCACTGGCACGCTAGGTAAAGCAATGGGTGGCGCTTCAGGCGGTTACACTTCTGGTAAGAAAGAAGTGATCGACTGGCTACGTCAGCGTTCTCGTCCATACCTATTCTCTAACTCTGTTGCACCTGCAATCGTATCTGCGTCTATCCGCGTTTTAGATCTTCTAGCGGAATCTGGCGACCTACGTACTCAACTATGGGAAAACTCTGCTCACTTCCGTACTCGCATGGAAGAAGCGGGCTTCACTATGGGTGGTGCTGACCATGCAATCATCCCAATCATGCTGGGTGATGCAAAAGTAGCGGCTGAGTTCGCAGAGCGCGCACTAGAGAAAGGCATCTACGTTGTAGGTTTCTCTTTCCCTGTAGTACCAAAAGGTCAAGCTCGTATCCGTACGCAAATGTCTGCTGCACACTCTCGTGAGCAACTAGACCGCGCAATCGATGCGTTCATTCAAGTTGGTAAAGACATGGGTATCATCTAATTTTAAAGGGATGCCACGAGCATCCTTTAATTAGATAGAGCAACACCCAGTAGAATATATAGATTTTTGATTCTCGCCTTACAGTTAGGCGAGATGAACTAGGTAACATTATGAAAATTAAAGCACTTTCTAAGCTAAAGCCTGAAGAAGGCATTTGGATGACCGAGGTTGAAAAACCTGAAATGGGTCATAATGATCTTCTTATTCGTATTAAGAAAACCGCAATTTGTGGTACTGACGTACATATCTACAACTGGGATGAGTGGTCACAAAACACAATCCCAGTACCTATGGTAGTAGGTCACGAATACGTGGGTGAAGTTGTTGGCATTGGCCAAGAAGTTCGTGGTTTTGAAATCGGCGACCGTGTATCTGGCGAAGGTCACATCACATGTGGTCACTGTCGTAACTGTCGTGGCGGCCGTACTCACCTTTGTCGTAACACAACAGGTGTTGGTGTTAACCGCACTGGTGCGTTCTCTGAGTTCCTTGTGATTCCTGCGTTCAACGCATTTAAGATCCCTGCAGAAATCTCTGACGATCTAGCTTCAATCTTTGACCCGTTTGGTAACGCAGTACACACAGCACTTTCTTTCGACCTAGTTGGCGAAGACGTGCTAATTACTGGTGCTGGCCCAATCGGTATCATGGCTGCAGCTGTTGCTAAGCACGTTGGTGCTCGTCACGTTGTAATCACTGATGTAAACGAGTACCGCCTAGATCTTGCTAAGAAAATGGGTGTGACTCGCGCAGTAAACGTGATGGAAGAGAAGCTTGAAGACGTAATGTCTGATCTTGGCATGACAGAAGGCTTCGATGTAGGCCTAGAAATGTCTGGTAACCCATCTGCGTTCAATAGCATGCTAACTAACATGAACCACGGCGGTAAGATCTCTCTACTAGGTATTCCACCATCAGACATGGCGGTAGACTGGAACCAAGTAATCTTTAAAGGCTTGGTTATCAAAGGTATCTACGGTCGTGAGATGTTCGAAACTTGGTACAAGATGGCTTCATTGATCCAATCTGGCCTAGATCTAACACCAATCATTACTCACCACTTCAAGGTTGATGACTTCCAAAAAGGCTTTGACGCTATGCGTAGCGGGCTTTCAGGAAAGGTTATCCTTGATTGGGAATAGTCTAAATTAGGCTCTCATTAGCAAAAGGCGACAGGTTAAATTGTCGCCTTTTTTACGTCTAAAACCGCTAAATAACGCTCGATTACAGTGGCTGTCGCCATTTTGTCGCCATTAATTTTCTAAAGGATTGAGGTGAACTGCCTGCATCAAATGCTCGGGAGCAAAGTGAGAATACGCCATTGTCTGCTCAATTTTTGTGTGACCTAGAATCCGCTGTAACACCAAAATATCCCCTTTATTCATCATAAAGTGCGAAGCAAATGTATGCCGTAGAACATGCGTTGCTTGCCCACTTGGAACATGATTAGGTAAAGCCCTTTTAATGTAGCGCCAGGCATCCTTATAAGTAGTGTCAAAAATCTTATGGTCGTTCACTGCGATATCTAAGATCTCATGATACAAAGCAGGTGAGATGGGCACACTTCGATTTCTCTTACCTTTTGTCTCGGTGTAAGTTAGCTTGAATTCAGCTACTTGTGAACGGGTAAGAGTGAGAGCTTCACTTATACGAGCACCGGTGGCTAAGCAAATCTTAGAGATTACAATGAGCTGTGGAATCGAGACTGTAATTACGCGGTTGAAATTCTTCAGGTTAAATAGGAACTCTTCAATTTGTGGCTTGGTTAGATATGCCAGGTTCTTCTCGCTAGTTTTGATTGTATCGATAGCTTCAATCGGGTTGGGGTATTTCCATTGATTGTACTTGATTAGTTTCTTGAACATTCCCTTTAGATAAATCAATTCCATGTTATGTGTTGTTGGTGAAATCTCAACAGATTTATTTTTGCCACGGTAAGGTATTCGTATTGCACGATAGTCCAAGTAGTCTCGTTCTTTAAGGTGGTAGGCAATCGGGTTACCTAATCCTTCAATTGTTTTGGCTATCAGATCCCGAGCTTGCTGATCCGCACCAGTAGTTTTGGACACTGAGTTAAGTGAGTACAATCACTAATGAGGTGAACCATAACAAGCAAGAAGAAACGTATTATCCATTCTCCTGAATTTAAAGCCGAAACCCTGAAGTTGGCAGAGAAAGTGGGAGTCGCTACAGCTGCAAGACAGCTCTCGTTACATGAATCTCAGATCTATGGTTGGCGAAAAGCCACAAAGAAGAATTCTAATATTAGCCAACGAGAACAAGAATTGGCCGTTGAAGTCGCTAAGCTAAAAAGGCAGTTGGCAGAGCAAGCAGAAGAGCTAGACATCGTAAAAAAGGCCGCCACCTACTTCGCGAAAAATCTAAAGTAAATTGCTATGAATTTATGCTCGAACACCTGCTGAGTTTCAGTATTTCCCGTATGGCTAAGGTGTTCAGAGTTTCTTGAAGTGGGTTTTATTATTGGGTTGAGAACCGCCACAAGGCGATTCAACGTGAGACAGAGCGCCAAAAGCTTGATACCAAGGTAAAAGAAGCCTTTGACGTTAGCAAAGAATGAGATGGCTCAGACGTATTCAGAAAGAACTGGCAGAGAGCGGTGATAACCATAATGTTAAGACCATTGCCGCCAGTATGAAACGTCAGGATTTAGTAGCGAAAGCAGCACGCAAGTTTAAGTGTACAACGGACAGTAAGCATAAAATGCCCGTTGCTCCGAACTTGCTCGCTCAAGATTTTAACGCAACGGCTCCGAATCAAAAATGGGCAGGAGACATTACTTATGTTGCCACAAGCGAAGGCTGGCTGTACTTAGCTGTCATTATTGACCTATATTCAAGGCAAGTAATTGGTTGGTCTATGGATACGAGAATGACGGCCTCACTGGTCTGTGATGCCTTATCGATGGCTTTATTCCGTCGAGGATTCCCTGAGCAGGTTATAACTCATAGCGATCGAGGTAGTCAGTACTGCTCGAAAGACTATTTCAATTGCCATTACGCTGAAAGTTGTTACCCATTCACCGCTACACTTGATTATTTTCAATACGTTAAGTGCAAATACTACTAATCTGTCCAAGGTTTAGAGGACCTTGAACATATTAGGTATACACAAGCTTA
>NZ_JBFRPJ010000014.1:0-36637 GCF_041471945.1 Vibrio sp. 10N.261.51.A4 | reverse complement strand
TTAAATTGTTAAAGAGCTTTGCTTCTTGAGCGTTCCTTTTAAGTAAGGAGCCTCTCGAAGTGGACGGCCATTCTAGCGAATTAACATTCAGTGTCAAACACTTTTTGAAAATTAATTTTTTGTCGCTTTCCGTCTTACTGATTCTTGCTGAAGCCTTGTGGCGTCTGCCGTCTCAGTGGTGTCGCATTATAGGGAACCCTCTCAGCTTAGCAACTACTTTTTCATGAAAAATGAATAAATAGGGGTTAACTGCCTAATAGTTCACCTAAACGTAAAAAAGAGAGCATTTCTGCTCTCTTTTTGCTCAAAATCTAAGGGTATTGTTAGATAAATGCGTAAGCATCAGCGTACATATGGTCACGCTTTGCTTCTTTATTCTGAGTAAATAAGTCTCTTGCAGCGCCTGCCATTTCGAAACGACCCGCAATGTAGATATCGAAATCAGCTAATGATTCGAAACTTTGCGTGATTGCTTCTAATACATTACCCGTTTGGCCGTGCCAAACTTCAGGTGCTTCTTCTACTACTGGTACAAAATGCACATTGCTGTGTTTTGCTGCAATGTCGACAAGCTCTTCTTTCGCATACAGCTGACACTCATCTTTTGCACCCCAGTATAGATGAATCTCTTTTTTACTGTTCTGCGCGATGCAGTGATCGAGAATAGAGCGCACGTAGCTAAAGCCAGTACCACCAGCAATTAGTAACAGAGGACGATCGCTTTCTTCTTTAACCCACGCATCACCGTGCGGAGCATCAATAGCTATATCGCCATCTTCAGCTTGTGCTTTCTTCATTGCCTCAACGACTTCTGAAGCGTAAGCATTGTGCTCAGCTGCACCAATGTGTAACTCAAGCTCGCCTTCATGGCGACAAGGGCTACTTGCAATCGAAAATGGACGCTTATCTTTCTCGCCCATTTCAACCATCAGGTACTGGCCCGCTTTAAAAGCGACCGGTGTTTCTGGGTGAAGTAGGATTTGGTAAGTATTACAAGCCAAAGGCTCGATAGACTTCACTTTACATTTAATAGTCATGTTCTTCCTCTTACTAACCCTTAATCGGCAAAGGTTAGAACTAAATTACTTTCTGCAAATGCTTGGCAAGCAAAAATCCAGCCTTGTTGCTGCTCTTTCTCTGTGAGCATGGGTTCAAGGTGGTAACTCACTTGCCCTTCTAATTTTTTGCACATACACATTGCGCATGCGCCAACTTGGCAACGGTTTGGGAAATAGATATCGCTGTTGAGCGCAGCATCCAAGACCGTTTGCCCTTTTTCTACTGTGAAACTGATGTTTTCTGGGTATAAGACTACTTGGTAGCTCATGAAATTCCTAGCTGTTCCCAGATGCTATCAATCTTTTTCACAACATCAGGATCTTTTGTGATTGGTACACCCCACTCACGCAGGCATTCACCTTCCCACTTATTGGTCGCATCGAGACCCATTTTTGAGTGTCCAGTTTCGTTCTGCAGGAATAACGTATCTCTCGCCGGATCCATTCTTGTCGTTACAGCCCAAATGATGTCATTCCAATCACTCACATTGACATCGCCATCACACACGATAACAAACTTGTTCTCATCAAATTGAGACCAAACCGCTTCCATGATTTTCTTACCATTACCGGCAGCTTGCTTATCAATAGACACCACAACCATGCTGGCATTGTCGTTTTGCAGGTGAACATCAATAATTTCAGGATGAACCTTGGTTAACTCAGCCAAGCTACCCTCAATATGTTCACTATTTACAGGTGCTGTTTGGACATCTGGCGATAACGCTAACTCTGCGTCCCACTTCTTAGTAATATCTAGACCCATCTTAGAACCTAACCCAACCACGGGTGAGGCAAAATCCAATGAATCGATCGGCGTGTTCTCTATCATCAGGCTATCGCGTGACGGATCCATATGTTCGCACATCGCTGCGGTTACTTGAGACCAATCACGTGCATTCACATCTTCATCACACACCAATACAAATTTGGTGTACATGAATTGGCGTAAGAAAGACCATACACCCATCATCACTCGCTTAGCGTGACCTGGGTATTGCTTCTTCATGGTCACGACTGCCATTCGGTACGAACAACCTTCAGGCGGTAGATAGAAATCTTCAATCTCTGGGAACTGCTTTTGAAGAATAGGCACAAACACTTCATTTAGCGCAACACCCAATACCGCTGGCTCATCAGGTGGACGGCCAGTATAGGTGCTGTGATAGATAGGGTTCTCGCGCATGGTTACATGAGTAATAGTAAACACATGGTGCTTTTCTTTCTCGTTGTAGTAACCAGTATGATCTCCGTAAGGCCCTTCATCTGCGAATTCATTCGGGTCGATGTAACCTTCCATCACGATTTCTGCACTTGCGGGAACTTCTAAGTCGTTGCTGATTGATTTAACGACCTCAGTTTTACTACCACGTAGTAAGCCTGCAAACGCGTACTCAGATAAACTATCCGGCACTGGCGTAACCGCACCAAGAATGGTGGCAGGATCAGCACCAAACGCTACCGATACTGGGAATGGTTTCCCAGGGTTAGTTTCCATCCAATCACGCAGATCCAATGCTCCACCACGGTGGGCTAACCAACGCATGATGATTTTATTCTTGCCGATCTTCTGCTGACGATAGATACCTAAGTTTTGGCGTTTCTTGTTTGGACCACGAGTAACCGTTAAACCCCATGTTAGCAATGGCGCGACATCATCAGCCCAACAGCTCATCACAGGGATTTTATCTAGGTCGACGTCATCGCCTTGCCATACCACTTGTTGGCAAGCCGCTTTGCGAAGGCGTTTAGCTGGCATGTTTAAGACTTGCTTAAACACAGGTAGTTTATCAAGAGCGTCTTTAAAGCCTTTTGGTGGCTCAGGTTCTTTTAGGTAAGCAAGCAACTTGCCCACTTCACGCAGTTCTTTGACTTCTTGACGTCCCATACCAATAGCAACCCGATTAGGTGTACCAAATAGATTGGTCAAAACGGGCATGTCATAGCCTACTGGATTTTCAAACAAAAGAGCCGGGCCACCAGCACGTAGAGTACGGTCGCTAATCTCGGTCATTTCGTAGTCTGGATCGACTGGGTGAGAAATGCGTTTCAACTGACCAATACTTTCAAGATGGTCGATAAAATCACGTAAATCTTTAAAACTCATAGGACTTCTACATGCTGATTATTCTGCGCTCAGTATATCAAAAAGGGTGACGCTGAGGTCCCCCCTTTTTAGTGTGGTTATTGAGAGGCAAAATCCACTTTACGGTAATGCTTGCTCGATCAAAGAACTCTTCACCTGAGGGTTATCATTGACGAGATCTTGCAACCATCGCGTATGACCTTGTTTGGCGAGTTCACGCGCAACTAATGGTGCTTCATCAGCAATCGCCATCCTAGAGACAAGGAACAGCTTCACCTCTTCTGATAACGGGTTAACTTTGGTAAGCAAAGTAATCGCTTCATCTTTCAAACGCGGGTTCTTAGTCGCTGCCATCACCTGTTCAAGCGCGAACGTTTGTTTGGTTTCAGCAAGGCGAACTAGCTCAGCTTGGCTATGATAATCGGCCTTCATTCGCCATAGAATTTTGTAAACCTCTGGGTCTTCGCTCACTTGCGCTAATCGAACCACCACCTCAGTAGAAGGTAACCAACTAACAATAGAAGATGCGGTGAGTTGCTTAGTTAGGTAATCAACCGCTTCAGGAGACAAACTGTCTAGCTCTCTAATGAGCAACGCTTCTCGCGTTTGAACTTGATGTTCAGATCCAGATAACCACTCTTTTAGGTCGAGTTCCTGTTTCTCTGCATCTAGCACAAATACCAATGTCTTCTGATCTTGACGCCATTGTTTAATAAGGCGATTAGCAATTGAAGGGTAATTAAAGGCAGGTACCGTAAACTCATAGCCATCGCCACGTTCTAAGACTTGATAAGTGGGCGTGATAGCAAGTTGCTGCTCGATGAAGATAGACATCTTGGGTGTGAGTACGATTTTTTGCTGTTCAAGCTTCTTCAAGAGTTGGTAGCGAGCCACCTCTTGCTGGGGAAATGTCAGGCGCTCAAGCGCAAAGCGTAGCGAATTGACTTCGTCACGTACGACAAGCTCTAGTAGTTCAGCAGTTTTCAGTTTTACTTGATCATTCTCAAGCCAAGACTCTACTGTAAGTGGAGACATCTCGGTGGCATAGCTCATACCAACCGGTGAAAATAACAGTGAAGTAGACAGGAGTAATGATGACAACAGTCCATGTTGCATTTTAACGTCCTTGTAACACTTTTGCTCATTCTGCAAGCTGGCGCTACAAAATGCAAATAAAAAGCGCCACCCGAGGGCAGCGCTTATTAAATACGATCAGCTAATCAATATTACTGACGACGCATTGCGTCAAAGAACTCATCGTTCGTTTTCGTCATTGCTAGCTTGTCGATAAGGAATTCCATTGCGTCGATTTCGCCCATTGGGTGAACAATCTTACGCAGGATCCACATCTTCTGTAGTTCATCGTTCTTGGTAAGAAGCTCTTCACGACGAGTACCAGAGCGGTTGAAATCAATCGCTGGGAATACGCGTTTTTCAGCAATCTTACGGTTAAGGTGCAGTTCCATGTTACCTGTACCTTTGAATTCTTCGTAGATAACTTCATCCATCTTAGAACCAGTATCAACCAGTGCTGTTGCGATGATCGTTAAGCTACCGCCTTCTTCTACGTTACGTGCCGCACCGAAGAAACGCTTTGGACGATGTAGAGCATTCGCATCAACACCACCAGTAAGAACTTTACCTGATGAAGGAATCACAGTGTTGTAAGCACGAGCTAGACGAGTAATAGAATCCAGTAGGATAACTACATCTTTCTTGTGTTCAACAAGGCGCTTCGCTTTCTCGATAACCATTTCTGCAACTTGTACGTGGCGAGATGCTGGCTCATCGAATGTTGAAGCAACTACTTCGCCTTTAACTAGACGCTGCATTTCTGTTACTTCTTCTGGACGCTCATCGATAAGTAGAACCATTAGTTCACACTCAGGATGGTTACGTGCAATGCTTTGAGCAATGTTTTGCAGAAGCATTGTCTTACCCGCTTTAGGCGGAGCAACAATCAGACCACGCTGACCTTTACCAATTGGAGATGCAAGGTCAAGAATACGAGCCGTAATATCTTCAGTTGCACCATTACCCGCTTCCATCACCATACGTTCGTTAGCGTGAAGAGGAGTAAGGTTTTCGAAAAGAATCTTGTTACGTGCGTTGTCTGGCTTGTCGTAGTTAACC
Organism: Vibrio sp. 10N.261.51.A4; assembly: GCF_041471945.1. NCBI lineage: Bacteria > Pseudomonadati > Pseudomonadota > Gammaproteobacteria > Vibrionales > Vibrionaceae > Vibrio > Vibrio sp. 10N.261.51.A4. Next base: position 31,360 of record NZ_JBFRPJ010000014.1, on the reverse strand, counting down.
GTGTTTACTTTAAGCAGTGCAAAGTAACGCTCACCGTCTTTAGGTGGACGGATTTTACCGCCAATAGAGTCACCTGTACGTAGGTTAAAACGACGAATTTGGCTTGGTGATACGTAGATATCATCTGGGCCAGCCAGGTATGAACTGTCGGCGCTACGTAGGAAACCAAAACCGTCTTGAAGAATTTCTAGAACACCATCACCAAAGATGTCTTCACCACTTTTTGCATGCGCTTTAAGGATGGAGAAGATAATGTCTTGTTTTCTTAGGCGAGCTTGATTTTCAAGACCTAAGCTTTCGCTAAGTTTAACAAGCTCAGACACAGGTCTGTTCTTCAGTTCAGTAAGATTCATAGTGGTGGAAGTTTGTTTAGTCAAAATAGGATCTGTTTTCTTAAGTTAAGAAGGATTTGGTCACAGGATCGACCAAGAAGAGAAATTCGTTCAATTAACGTGCGATAAATTAGCACTAAAACTAAGACTAGTCCATAGCTTAGAAAAAACAAAACCGCGCATTTGTTAACTGCACGGTTTCTTTTCAAATGCTGACCTGATTAAAGGTTAGCGTCTAAGAACTCTTTAAGTTGAGTTTTAGATAATGCACCAACTTTAGTCGCTGCTACGCCGCCATCTTTGAAAAGAAGTAGCGTTGGAATACCGCGAATACCAAACTTTGGTGGAGTACCAGCATTTTGGTCGATATTTAATTTACCGATTGTGAGCTTGCCTTCGTACTCGTCTGCGATTTCATCAAGAATCGGCGCAATCATTTTACATGGACCACACCATTCTGCCCAAAAATCAACAAGAACAGGGCCTGCAGCATTGATTACATCGTTATCAAAACCGTCATCAGTTAGCTGCAAAATCTTATCACTCATCTTCCACTCCAATGTATTTTTTAGAACTGGTTGGATGATAACCAGTAAATAGATGCCCTATTGGAATGTATTTACTTTCGTATTGCAAGCTTAAGCTGATATTCTATAGCAATGAAAAAGACGCATATCACAGAGCAAAAGTTCGCCGACTTGGATTTACTTCCGCAAGTCATTGAAGGATTGGAGAAAAAAGGGTTCGATTATTGTACCCCTATCCAAGCCTTGGCGCTCCCGGTACTGCTCACCGGCCAAGACATTGCAGGCCAGGCCCAAACGGGTACTGGTAAAACGCTTGCGTTTCTTACTGCTACTTTTAACCACCTGCTAAAAACATCTGAGCATGAAGGGCGTAAGCCTAACCAGCCACGTGCGATTATTATGGCACCAACGCGTGAACTCGCGATTCAGATCTACAACGATGCTGACTCTCTGGTTGAAAGCACAGGTATCAAGGCAGCACTTGCTTACGGTGGCGAAAGCTACGACAAGCAACTAGGTAAAATCGAAGAAGGCGCAGATATCTTAATTGGTACGACTGGCCGCATCATCGATTTCTACAAGCAGAAGGTATTTAACCTTAACCACATTCAAGCTGTTGTTCTTGACGAAGCTGATCGCATGTTCGATCTTGGTTTCATCAAAGACATCCGCTTCTTGTTCCGCCGTATGCCTGAGCCAAAAGATCGCCTGAACATGCTGTTCTCTGCGACATTGTCTTACCGCGTACAAGAGCTAGCGTTCGAACACATGCACAACCCAGAGCATGTTGTTGTTGAGCCAGAGCGTAAAACAGGTCACCGCATTCAGGAAGAGCTGTTCTACCCATCAAACGAACACAAAATGGCACTGCTGCAGACTCTAGTTGAAGAAGAGTGGCCAGAGCGCGCTATCATCTTCGCTAACACTAAGCACAAATGTGAGTCTGTTTGGGGTCACCTAGCTGCAGATGGTCACCGTGTTGGCCTGCTAACTGGCGATGTTCCTCAGAAGAAACGTGAAAAGATTCTTGAGCAATTCACTAAAGGTGATGTTGACCTGCTTGTCGCAACCGACGTTGCAGCACGTGGTCTACACATTCCTCAAGTAACACACGTATTCAACTTCGACCTACCTGATGACTGTGAAGATTACGTTCACCGTATCGGCCGTACAGGTCGTGCTGGTGCAAGTGGTCACTCGATCAGCTTTGCTTGTGAAGATTACGCAATCAACTTGCCACCAATCGAAGAATACATTGAGCACGCGATCCCTGTGTCTGACTACGATGCTTCTGCACTGCTAGAAGATCTACCAGCACCATTGCGCTTACGTACACGTAACCCGCAACAACGCCGCTCAAACAACAATGGCCCACGCAACGGGAACCGTAAACCAAACCAGAACCGTCGCCCACGCCAACCGCGTCATAACAAGGAAGCTTAGTCGCTTATGAGTCAAACAGTGTCACCCCCGCTTTACGCTGCAATCGACCTCGGGTCGAACAGTTTTCATATGCTCGTTGTGCGTCATATCGATGGCAGCGTACAAACCATGGCTAAAATTAAGCGCAAAGTGCGTTTAGCTGCAGGCTTAGATGAAAATAATGCGCTTAGTACAGAAGCCATGCAGCGCGGTTGGGACTGTTTGAGTCTCTTTGCAGAGCGACTGCAAGATATTCCGAAAGAAAATATCCGCATTGTCGGTACAGCGACCCTACGTACTGCTATCAATGTGGATATATTTCTAGAGAAAGCGAACCAGATCCTTGGTTACGACATCAATGTTATCTCCGGAGAAGAAGAAGCTGCGACTATCTATAAAGGCGTAGCACACACTTCTGGTGGCAGCGGCCGCCGACTGGTTGTTGATATTGGTGGCGCAAGCACCGAGATGATCATTGGTGAAGGCTTCTCAGCGAAAGCCCTAACCAGCCTAAAGATGGGCTGTGTTACTTGGCTTGAGCGCCACTTTAAAAACCGCCAATTAACCGCTACCAACTTTAACAACGCCATTGAAGCGGCGAAGTCGACGTTGGCTCCTATCCTAGATAGCTACACTGATATCGGATGGGATGTGTGTGTGGGCGCCAGCGGTACCGTTCAAGCACTGCAAGAGATCATGTTGGCGCAAGGCATGGATGAAGTGATTACTCATGCCAAACTTAAGCGTCTACAGAAACAAGCGATGATTACTGAGCGCTTGGAAGAGCTAGAAATCGAAGGACTTACCCTTGAACGCGCATTAGTGTTCCCGAGTGGCCTTTCTATTCTTATTGCTATTTTTGAGCTGCTTGAAATAGATTCAATGACACTCGCAGGCGGCGCACTCCGTGAAGGCCTAGCCTACGAGATGGTTGATGAGCTACGCCAAGAAGATATCCGAGCGCGTACCATTAAGAGTGTTCAATCACGCTACCAAATGGACGTAAGCTACGGTGAACAAGTAGCAGTAGTCGCACAAACGCTGCTAGACCAAGCGGGCGCCGAAGCGTGGGTTTCAGAACCTCAAGCTGGTGTGCTATTGCAAACGGCAGCTAAGCTTCACGAGATTGGTTTAACCATCGATTTCAAAAAAGGCGGTGAGCACAGCGCTTATCTGCTGCAGAACTTAGACCTACCTGGCTTTACTCGAGCGCAAAAGCACTACTTGGGTGAGTTAACTCGTCGCTACCGTGAACAGTTAACCTCATTACCAGAGCAACACGCTATCTCAGGAACCAGTAGCAAGCGTATTTTACGTATTCTGCGTTTAGCTATTTTGCTGACCCACCGTCGTAACCCAGCGCTAGAGCCTGAGTTCAAACTGACGACGAATGACAACAATCTAACCCTAACGCTTTCTAAGCAATGGTTAGCTGACAATCCGCTGACCGCTGCAGAGCTAGAGATCGAGTCGAATAGACAAACCGATATTGGCTGGCCATTGAATATTAAATGCCTCTGATATTAGTATCTGACGCTAGAAATTAAAAAAGCCCAAGTTAATAGACTAACTTGGGCTTTTTCTTATCGCTGCATTAATGCTTTGTGTTACAAATCTCAAACTTAAGCGTTCACGCCTGTCGCTTTAAAGTCAGGGTTCACTGCGGTTAGCTTTCTAACAATGTAGTTAAGAAGCACGCCGTACATAGGCACGAACAAGCCTAGGCTGATGATAAGTTTGAATCCGTAATCGACTAAAGCAATCTCAGTCCAATGCTCGGCCATAAATGGATCTGGGCTTTGATAGAAAGCAATCGCAAAGAAAGCGATTGTATCAATGGCATTACCGAATAGCGTTGAACATGTTGGGGCAACCCACCACTGTTTAAGCTGACGCAGACGGTTGAAAACATGCACATCTAAGATCTGACCCAGTAAATAAGCCATGAAGCTCGCCGCGGCGATACGAGCAACAAACAAGTTGAACTCACCTAATTGGCTAAAGCCTTGGAATGAACCTTCAAAGAACACCACTGACAAGAAATAAGAAACGGCCAGCGCTGGTAACATCACTAAGAAAATAATTTTACGGGCAAGCTGCGCGCCAAAAATGCGTACGGTCAGATCGGTCGCTAGGAAGATAAACGGGAAAGTGAAAGCACCCCAAGTGGTGTGCATACCGAAGACGGTAAAAGGTAGCTGAACCAGATAGTTGCTTGACGCAATAATCACCAAATGGAACAAAACTAATAGTGCTAGGGCTTTGCGCTGTTGCGCAGGGGTAAAGTTACTCATGCTGTACCTTTTTAGTTTGGTTTGGGGGTGAGGGAACCCAAATCGAGTCATTTCTTCGAATAATCCAAGAAAGCTCTTACCAATAATGTGAATTAAAAATGTTTCTATAATTTGCTCTATTGAGCGGCGGGCGATTATACATTAATCAATATTGGCTGCAATGGTGAGAACAAACGCAAACGTTTATCCTCACTTTTATTGGTGAATAGCGCTAGAAGCTGTGCTTTAGAAGCTATGCCTAAAGTTAAAAACCGCGCTTGAAAAGCGTCGCGAGATAATCAAACTCTTCTCGGCTTTCTTCCGCGTTTAACGACTCAAACCAAATTGATTCACTGTAATGCTCAGACTTTAAGAACATTCGACAATCTTCAAAATCAATCAACCAAGAGTGCATATCGGCGTCCCATTGTTTTTCAACAACAGACGCTGACAGCAATGCCACCAGCTTTTCACCTAACACTTCATAAGAATCAAAATCAAAACTTGGAGACGTAATCAATAAACGCCCTTCCTCAGCCAGATACTCTCTTAAGCCAAATTCTGTTTGTGTTGTCATGTCCCTATTAACCTTATTCTTTTTCTATTAGTTAGACGTTTCTCGCAAACTAGCCGTGTGTGGTGATGTGTTCTTGAATCAGATCTAGGAATGGGTCTGCGTACTTATCCAGTTTACGTTGACCGACACCGTTGACTGCCAGCATTTCTCCGTATGAAGTAGGTAGTATTTCAGCCATATCAATCAAGGTCGCGTCGCTGAATACCACATATGGTGGCAAGCCATCTTCATCAGCAATCGACTTACGCAGCTTACGCAGTTTCGCAAACAGCTTCTTATCGTAATTCTTGCTGCTTAACTTATCGGACTTAGCATTACGCACCGCTGTATCTAAACGAGGAACAGCCAATTCCAAAGACATCTCACCGCGCAGCAGCGGGCGGGCTTCTTCTGTTAGCTGTAAAGTTGAGTTACGAGTGATGTTCTGGAACAGCAAGCCTTTATGAATCAGCTGACGGAAGATACTGATCCAGTAATCATGACTGTGATCGCGGCCAATACCGTAGGTAGATAGCTTATCGTGACCATTATCACGGACACGAATATTCTGCATACCACGCATCACTTCGACTACGTAGCCCATACCAAACGACTGATTGACACGGTACACACAAGACAACGCCTTCTGCGCTTCTTTAGTCGCATCAAAATGCTTAGGTGGATCGAGGCAGATATCGCAGTTGCCACATTGCTTCTCGCGATACTCACCAAAGTAGTTAAGCAGAACCTGACGACGACACGTTTGCGCTTCAGCAAAGGCACTCATCGCATTCAGCTTGTGCATCTCAACTTGTTTCTGTGGGCCTTCTTCTTTCTCGTCTAGCATACGACGCAGCCAACCCATATCAGCCGGGTCAAACAGCATCATCGCTTCAGCAGGCAAACCATCGCGACCTGCACGACCGGTCTCTTGATAGTAAGACTCGATATTGCGTGGGATATCAAAGTGCACCACAAAGCGTACGTTGGGTTTGTTGATGCCCATACCGAAGGCAACAGTCGCGACCACGATCTGAATATCATCGCGTTGAAAGGCTTCTTGAACGTAAGCACGCTCATCGGTGTCCATACCAGCGTGATAACCCGCGGCGCGAATACCGTTATTGCACAGCTTCTCGGTCACCATCTCCACTTTCTTACGGCTACCACAGTAGATGATGCCGCAATTGCCCTTTTGTGTTTCTAGGTAGCGAACCACCTGTGACACGGGTTTGTGCTTCTCAACCAAGTTGTAGCGAATATTAGGGCGATCAAAGCTGCCTAAGTAAGTATGCGGGTCCAGGAGCTGTAAGCGCGAGATAATATCTTTGCGCGTCGCATCATCAGCGGTTGCTGTGAGCGCCATGTAAGGCACATGCGGGAAATACTGTTTAAGCTGACCTAATGATGCGTATTCAGGGCGGAAGTCGTGACCCCATTGAGAGATACAGTGCGCTTCATCGACTGCAATCATCGAAAGCGGTAAACCTTGAAGACGCTCGATAAAATCACGCATCAACACACGCTCTGGTGACACATACACCATTTTCAGCTGACCTGAGTTCATACGATTGAACACATTCAGCAATTGGTCACGTGGCATTGAAGAGTTAATACACTCAGCGGCAACACCATTGGCCTTCAATTGGTCGACTTGGTCTTTCATCAACGAGATCAGCGGTGAGATAACCAGAGTCAGCCCTTCACGAACCAAAGCCGGAATTTGGTAACACAGAGATTTACCACCACCGGTTGGCATAATCACCAAGCTGTCTTTGCCTTCAACGGCCAAATCAATGACCTCTTGCTGACCATCGCGAAAGCTTTGATAGCCGAACACATCTTGCAAGATGGTGTGCGCATCATTCGCGGGAGTTGGTATTTGCTCAGCAATCAGAGTGGCGGTCATTGTGGTTCCTAATCGAGGTATGAAATCAGCAAGCATCTTCGGCAAGCAAGTCGCACATTGTAGAGGGGAACGCTGGCGAATTAAACCGCAAATTGTTAGGTGAAAAGGGTTATCGCTCCTATACTGACCAACTCTCTTATAAATCTTATTAATAAGCACTCAGTGCTAGAGAAAGATGCATGACACAGGAAGAACAACAACGTACGCGCCAAGGAGTTTTGCTTGCCGTCGGCGCTTACACAATGTGGGGTATCGCCCCTATATATTTCAAATCTTTAAGTGACGTTTCCCCGTTAGAGATCCTCAGCCACCGTGTAGTATGGTCTTTTTTCCTACTCGCTTTCTTACTGCACATTGGCCGCAGCTGGCGTAAAGTCCGTGACACCCTGACCTCAAAACCAAAAATGCTCTATTTGGTGGCGACATCTATTTTGGTGGGTGCAAACTGGCTGATCTTTATCTGGGCGGTGAACTCCAATCACATGCTCGATGCCAGTTTGGGGTATTACATCAACCCTCTGATTAACGTGTTACTTGGGATGCTCTTCCTCGGCGAACGCTTACGTAAGCTGCAATGGTTTGCTGTGGCTCTTGCTGCGATTGGCGTATTAATCCAATTAATTGCCTTCGGCTCAGTACCGATCGTCGCCATTGCCCTAGCCTTTAGCTTTGGCTTTTATGGCTTGCTGCGTAAGAAAGTCAGCTTAGAAGCACAAACGGGTCTGTTCATTGAAACTCTGGTGATGCTGCCTCTCGCCGCAACCTACTTACTGTTTATTGCCGATAGCCCGACCTCAAACTTATCGATGAACCCGATGCAACTCAACCTATTACTGGTTGCTGCCGGTGTGATCACCACGGTTCCATTGCTGTGTTTTACTGGCGCTGCAACTCGCTTGAAGCTATCAACACTCGGTTTCTTCCAGTACATCGGTCCAAGCTTGATGTTCTTACTGGCGGTTCTGATCTACGGCGAAGCCTTTACCTCAGATAAAGCGATCACCTTTGCTTTCATATGGGGAGCACTGGTTATTTTCAGCTTTGATGGCCTGCGTAACAACAAGAAGAACAAACGCGCGAAACAGTGATATTGATCGTTTTTTACAAGACAATCCCTTAATACGCAGATAAGCTTGGTTGAATTGATGACTATTTGACCAAGCTTTTTTGTACCATGGATAAAGTCCACTACTACTCTACCCCAACAGAAGATATCAGCCTGATCCAAGCTCAATACCAAGAGTTTGCTTTTCAGCGTCACTATCATTTGGACTTTCACATCGGCTTAATTACCCAAGGGCAGCAAAAATTCGCCTATAAAGGGGCGAGCCACCATGTCGGTGCAGGCCAAGTGGTTATCATGCCACCTGATGAGCTGCATGATGGGCACTCCAAACTCGATTCAGGTTATCAAGTCAGTGTGTTTGCAGTTTCTCCTCAATGGTTTCAAGATCTTGCCGATCCCAAGCAAAATGGTCACACATTAGGCTTTTCTGAGTTGATCCTCTCCGATCAAGCTGCGTTTTTACAATTACGCAACTTACACGGCCTGTTAATCAATCAAAGCATCAGCCAACTCGCTCAAGATTGCTTACCATTCGAGGGGTTCTCAACGATTGTCGATCGTTATGCAAAATTTGGATCGAAGAGTGACATCAAACTGGGTAATCAATCGATTAATACACTCAAAGACTATTTGATGGCGAATTTGGACCAGCCAGTGCGATTAGAACAACTGTCTGAGCTGTGCGGCTTAACCACTACTCAATTCCAACGCCACTTTAAGAACAGAATGGGCATCACCCCTTACGCGTGGCTGAGCCGTTTACGTATGGAACAGAGCATGCGCCTGATTAAATCTGGGATCTGTGGTACTAAAGTCGCGCACCAAGTAGGCTTCTATGATCAAGCACACTTCTCCAAGGCATTCAAAACCACATTCGGCGTACCACCCTCACAAATCAACTAAGTGTTGATAATTTACAATTGCTCGATTTCAAATCGCGGTAAGCTACGCTCAATACGATTACTTATTTAATAATAGCGGCAACGTTATTGAGAACTGACATGAACGAAGTCACCATACTGATCACCCTCGCCTCTATCCATTTCATCGCTTTGATGAGCCCCGGCCCTGACTTTGCGTTAGTCGTGCAAAATGCGACACGCCACGGCAGACAAACAGGCTTGTACATTGCGCTTGGTTTATCTTGCGGGATCTTACTGCATTCGTTGCTCAGCCTGACGGGAATCAGTTACCTAGTCCACCAGCAACCAACCCTATTTGCCATTATCCAGTTGGCTGGCGGTAGCTACTTGCTGTACTTAGGCTACGGTGCACTTAAAGCAACCTGGCAAATCATTCAGAACCACGACGATGACGACGATACCGTCAATGCCAAAGATCTGATTCTGACCAACAAGCGTCAGGCATTTTCGAAAGGGTTTGCGACCAATATTCTCAACCCAAAAGCTTTGGTGTTCTTTATTAGCTTGATGTCGAGCTTAGTGCCTGCCGACATGTCTCTATCAGGTAAAGGCTTTGCGCTTATTATCTTGTTTGGTCTGTCTCTGTTTTGGTTTTCACTACTGGCGTGGATGCTTTCGACTAAGGCTCTACAGAAGAATCTTAGCGAAGCAACGGTATACATCGATGGCTTATGTGGCGTGGTATTCAGCCTGATTGGCGCGAGTATTCTTTGGCAGTCGCTGTCCGGTTTAATCGCTTAAATTCGAATCAAGATTACAATTCGTTAACAACGCACTGGCTATCTAATCTTTCCGCTGCCAATCTAGCTCTGCATATTAAAAGGAGAAGATCATGCAGTGGAAAACAAAACTAACAACCCTCGCCACTTCTACCCTACTTTTTGCCTCTCACGTCAGTTGGGCAAATCAAGCTGCCGATTCCGTCGCACCCGAACAAAGTAGTGGTTTAGAAACCAAACAACTCGTTAAAGCCAACGATTGGATGGTCACCGCAGCCAACCCTCTTGCAACACAAGCCGGTGCTGATGTACTTGCCCGTGGTGGTAACGCAATTGACGCCATGGTTGCCGTGCAGCTTATGCTTGGCTTAGTGGAACCTCAGTCATCAGGTATTGGTGGCGGCGCGTTCCTTGTCTATTTTGATGGCAAAGACAAACAGCTCAAGACCTACGATGGCCGTGAAACTGCGCCACTTGATGCCACCCCACGTCTATTCCAAGACGAAAACGGACAACCGCTTAAATTCTATGATGCCGTGGTTGGCGGTCGTTCTGTTGCCACGCCGGGCACGGTGCAATTGCTGTGGGACACTCACCAGAAATACGGCAAGCTCGAATGGGCATCACTGATTAAACCTATCGCTCAGTTAGCTGAAGAAGGTTTTACTATCAGCCCACGTTTAGCCACCTTGATCGAAAACGACCAAGAACGTCTGAGCCGCTTTGCGACAACTAAAGCCTACTTCTTCAATGCCGATGGCAGCCCGAAAGCCGCTGGCACGCAACTTAAGAACCCTGAATACGCGGCAACGTTACACGCTATCTCGAAGGATGGTGCTAAAGCTTTCTACCAAGGTGAGATTTCTGCCGACATCATTAACACAGTACAAACAGCGAAAGGTAACCCGGGCGTATTGGCACAGAAAGATTTCGACGCCTATTCGATCAAGCAGCGCGAACCGGTTTGTTCTGCTTATGAAAGCTACGATATTTGCGGAATGGGGCCACCAAGCTCTGGTGCGTTAACGGTTGGACAAATCCTTGCAATGACTGAGCAGTTTGACCTCAAATCATGGGGGCCAAACGACGCAAAATCTTGGCAAGTGTTAGCAGACGCTTCTCGCTTAGCCATTGCAGACCGTGGTATGTACATGGCAGACCAAGATTATGTGCCTATGCCAACCCAAGGGTTAGTGAATACTGACTATTTGCAGGAGCGTGCTCAGTTAATTACCGCAGGTAAGGCATTAGACAGCGCACCTTCAGGCACCCCACCGTGGGATCATGCGATGCAGAGAAGCCAAGATGTTTCTATTGAGTTGCCGTCCACCAGCCACTTCAACATTGTCGATAGTGATGGCAATGTCGTATCGATGACTACCACTATTGAGAATGCCTTTGGCTCACGTTTGATGGTTAGAGGTTTCCTACTCAATAACGAACTAACCGACTTCTCATTCAAGACTCATAACGATGGCAAACCTATCGCGAACCGACTTGAACCGGGTAAGCGCCCACGTTCTTCAATGGCACCGACCATCATCATGCAAGACGATAAACCTTACATGGCAATTGGCTCTCCGGGAGGCAGCCGTATCATCGGTTATGTGGCACAAGCGATCATTGCTCACACCCAATGGGACATGGATATCCAACAAGCGATCAACCAACCACACTTCCTAAATCGCTTCGGTACCTTAGATTTGGAAAAAGGAACATCAGCGGAAAACTTCAAACCTGAGCTAGAAAAGATGGGATTTGAGGTCAACGTTCGCGATCTTAACTCGGGTTTACACGCTATTCGCATCACAAAAGATGGTCTAGAAGGTGCTGCAGACCCTCGTCGTGAAGGTGCTGCCATTGGCCAATAAGGGAAAATACTCCCTTTTTACTCCCTGTCTTGTGCGAGATCTCTCACAAGGCAGTGAGTAAATATCGATATTTAACTGCTAAATTAGGCACCTAGATATTGTAACCAACTGAAATTAAACAATACGTGCATTTATCATTCAAATAATTATATAGAAATTCGCTTATGCACCATTGCTGATAAATAAGGAATCGGTAATATGAATGGTGTCGGAAGGATGCTGACACGGAACAGGAAACGCCAAGGACTTGGTTATCTTCAGGATGAAGATTCGATTACTCAGGATGAATAATCGGCATGGATAGCGAAATGGACATTGAATGGACGCAATAGTAACTAGGATGGTTGCTACTAAGGAAAGACAATGGACACCTCTGGACGAGGAAAGGACTGAACATCAGGATGATGTCAAGGACACCGCTCAAGGAACAAGTGACGCGCGCTAACGAGGATTGTTGGCAGATCAGGATAAGATCAAGGACACCGCTAGGAAGGCGACGAAAGGAATACGCTGAAGGATAACAGCACACTATCATGGATTTGATGCATGGAGCACACTTAGTAGCCGGATTGCTGCGAGTAAGACTATAGACCCCGATGAGCGCAAGCTCTCGGGGTTTTTCTTTATCTGTCGTCCCGCTTTTTCTTCCCCTAAAACAAATAAATCAAAGACCTTTGATTACAATTCTGACATTTAAATAATTCACTTCTTAACCACTTCCGAGTAACGTAAGTCTTACTAGGCTCAACTAGTTTCATAACCATAAGTAAACTAAGGACAAATTCATGTCACACGTTACCTTCAAAGGCGCTGCTGTACCGCTAACTGGCACATTCCCACAAACTGGCGAACAAGCACCAAGCTTTGCACTAACTGCAGGCGATCTTTCTGAACTGACTCTTGCTTCTCTTGCAGGCAAGAAAGTGGTTCTAAACATCTTCCCAAGCATCGACACAGCAACTTGTGCAACGAGCGTACGTACGTTCAACGCAAAAGCGGCAGAGCTTGAGAACACGGTGGTTGTTTGTATTTCTGCTGACCTACCATTTGCTGCAGGTCGCTTCTGCGAACTAGAAGGCATTGAAGGCGTTCAACACGCTTCAACTTTCCGTTCTCCTACATTCGCATCAGACTACGGCGTAGCGATTGCTGAAGGTCCACTAGCAAGCCTAACAACACGTGCAGTTGTCGTTGTTGATGAAAAGGGTGTGGTAACACACAGTGAGTTGGTTGCAGAGATCACTGAAGAACCAAACTACGAAGCGGCACTTGCAGCACTGTAAGTCTCCTTTCTAGGCAGGAATGCCTTAAGCTCGGAACCTGCCTATTTAGACTGGTTTCGAGCAATAAAAAAGAGCAGCCATTGGCTGCTCTTTCTGTTTTTAATGCGGATTACTTTTGAATGCTGAACGGTTTTTAAAGACCAAACTGCTTTTTAGATATTAAAGTAGCAGATTAAAGCTGTTCTAAACGCGCGTAAGCCGTCACTAACCACTTAATCCCTTCACCATTAAACGCCACTTGAACTCGGCTTTGTGGGCCACTTCCTTCGAAGTTGATGATGGTGCCTTCACCAAACTTAGGGTGCTTCACGCGAGAGCCCAAGCTAAAGCCTGTTTCATTGAAGTTCTCTTTCACAGCGGTTTGGCTAAAGCGACCACTGCTTGCAGGGCGGCTGACTTGCGCTTTCATACGCACTTCATCCAGACAGGTTTCTGGCAGCTCACGAATAAAACGTGATGGCTTATGATATTTGTCCTGACCGTACAGACGACGCATCTCAGCATAAGTGATGTAAAGCTTCTCCATCGCACGGGTCATGCCTACGTAACACAGGCGACGCTCTTCTTCTAAACGCCCCGCTTCTTCGGCCGACATCTGGCTTGGGAACATGCCTTCTTCGACACCCACCATGAACACCATTGGAAACTCTAGGCCTTTAGCACTGTGCAAAGTCATTAACTGAACCGCATCGTCAAACTCATCGGCCTGACCTTCACCCGCTTCCAAAGCTGCGTGAGTTAAGAACGCCGTCAGCATGCTCATCTCATCCGCTTCTTCCGGCTTTTCAAACTGGCGCGTTGCCGTTACCAATTCTTCCAAGTTCTCGATACGTGCCTTCGACTTCTCACCCTTCTCTTGCTCGTACATAGCAAACAGACCCGACGATTTAATCACGTGGTCGGTTTGTTCATGCAGGCTAAGTTCTAGCGTGTCATCTTCAAGCGCATTAATCAGCTCGATAAAGCGACTCAATGCACCCGCAGCACGACCGGGTAGCACTTGCTCTTCGATCAAAGCAACACTAGCTTCCCACATGGTTGCACCACGATCACGCGCTGCAAGACGAATCGTTTCTAACGTTTTATCACCCAAGCCACGCGTTGGCGTATTAACCACACGTTCAAACGCCGCATCATTACTGCGGTTGCTCATTAAGCGCATGTAGCTCAAGGCGTCTCTGATTTCTTGACGCTCGAAGAATCGCATGCCGCCGTAGATTCGGTAAGGTAGACCACCTTGGATCAAAGCTTCTTCAAGAACACGCGATTGGGCGTTATTACGATAAAGCATTGCCGTATCTTCTAGCGCGCCGCCTTTCTCCTGCCACTCTTTGATTTTGCTAACCGTGAAACGCGCTTCATCTAGCTCGTTATAAGCCGAGTACACAGAGATTGGCTCGCCATCGTTACCATCTGTCCACAACTCTTTACCCATACGTTCGGTGTTGTTCGAGATAAGCTCGTTCGACGCCTGCAGAATGGTTTTGGTTGAACGGTAGTTTTGTTCAAGTCGAACCGTCGAAGCACCTGGGAATTCATCCAAGAACTTCTGAATATTTTCGATCTTCGCACCACGCCAGCCATAGATAGATTGGTCATCATCGCCTACGATCATCACGCGACAATCTGGGCCAGCCATCATGCGAAGCCAAGCATATTGGATGTTGTTGGTATCTTGGAATTCGTCGACAAGGATATGCTTAAAGCGTGCTTGGTAGTGCTCTCGGATGTGTTTCTTATCGCGTAATAGCTCATGCGATCTCAACAAGATTTCAGCAAAGTCGACCAAGCCAGCACGGTCACATGCTTCTTGGTAAGCAGAATAGATCTTTAACCACGTTTGAGTTATTGGATCATGGTAGGCGTCAATGTGACTTGGGCGTAATCCCTCGTCTTTCTTGCCATTGATCCACCAAGAAGCTTGCTTAGCAGGCCACTGCTTTTCATCAAGGTTTTGCGCCTTGATTAAGCGGCGTAGCAAACGAATCTGATCATCAGAATCAATGATCTGGAAATCTTCTGGCAGTTTTGCATCTAGGTAGTGAGCACGAAGGATGCGATGACAGATACCGTGGAAGGTGCCGTTCCACATGCCTGACGAGCTGCCCATCATCAACTCTTCAATACGACCACGCATCTCTGCTGCCGCTTTGTTGGTGAAGGTAACCGACATAATAGAGAACGGTGATGCTTGCTCTACACTTTGCAGCCAAGCGATACGATGCACCAACACTCGCGTTTTACCACTGCCTGCACCTGCCAGAATAAGTAGGTTTTCTAAAGGTGCCGCGACCGCCTCACGTTGTTTATCGTTTAGGCCATCGAGTAAAAGCGAAGGATCTATCATTGGATATGCTCACTACTGGGGATTTATACATAAAAGCTGATTATAACCTAAACACTAGGCTGCGTTTAGGATAATAAGAAGAAAAAACAATCAAAAATTAACATCATTAATTCAATAACTTAATAGATGAAACATCATTAATATTGATAATTTTTATAATACCGTGAAATTATTTCCCGGTTGTTCCAATCCTTTTTAGTAAGCAAGTTAACAATCCATTAACCTGCGATATGAAAATACTATTAAGTCCTAGAGGGAATGACTATGAAAAATTCTAATCTTGCTGTTACAGCTGCAATCACAAGTGTACTAGCGTTCGGCGGTGCAGTTCTTACATCAGCACCTGCGGAAGCAGCAGCAAAAGAAAAATGCTACGGCGTGGCAAAAGCTGGCCAAAATGATTGTGCAACCAAAACAAGCTCATGTGCGGGTACAGCAAAAGAAGACAACCAATCCGATGCGTTCGTAGTCGTACCTAAAGGGCTATGTGGCAAATTATCAGGTGGTAACACTCAATCATCATAATTGAGCTGCTTAGTATGGTGAGCTGACATTCAGCTCACCTCCACTTCTTGTTAGGAGAATCGTTGTGACTCAAACTCTTCACCCCTACGCAGGGGTTGGCCTTAGAACACCGCACTTGGACTTCTTTAGCCAAAATCCAGCCTTAGTAAGTTGGTTAGAAGTTCACAGCGAGAACTACTTCTTAGCTCAATCACCGCAACGACAACAACTCAGAGAAATTCGTCACGCACACAACATCAGTTGTCACGGTGTTGGGTTGTCGCTAGGTTCTGTTGAGCGCATCAATCAACATCATCTTGTGCAATTAAAAGAGCTCATTGATGATATCGAACCCTTCTTGGTTTCTGATCATCTCAGTTGGAGTCAGACAGGTGGTCATTACTTCAATGACTTGCTACCGCTGCCTTACACAGAAGAAGCATTGGAAGTCTTCTGTCGTAATGTCATCGAGGTTCAAGACAGCTTGCAACGCCCGATGTTGATTGAGAACCCATCGAGCTACCTATCCTTCAAGCATTCTACTATTCCTGAGTGGGAGTTTTTGGCTGAGGTACAAAAGCGTACTGAGTGTCGCCTACTGCTCGATTTCAATAATATTTTCGTCTCATCTTTTAATCATGGCTTTAGTTGTGAAGAGTACTTAAACGGAATACCAGCAGACAAAGTTGAAGAGATTCACTTGGCAGGTTTTACCAAAAAGAAGCTTGAACAAGGTGAGATCTGGATAGACACACACAGTAAACCTGTCTGTGACGAAGTGTGGAAACTCTACACTGACTGGGTTGCACAACATGGTTTGCGCCATACCTTGATTGAGTGGGATCTCGATATCCCAGAGCCACAAGTTTTATTGGCTGAAGCAACCAAAGCCAGTGATATCTTGTATCAACACGACAAGTTCAACCAAAGGAGTCGCGCCTCATGAGCCACTCCCTAGCAGAGGTTCAATTGGAGTTTGCTAACGCCCTACGCTATCAAAACAATGGTGAGTACTGCGACATAGTGAGCGACCATTTTACCGATGAACAACGCATCCAGATTTACCGTAATAACTTTGTGATCAGCTTGAGCGAAGTTCTGGCAGCAACCTACCCACTCACTGAAATGTTGGTTGGTGAAGAGTGCTTCCAACAGATGGCTCGTCAACATGTCTTACATTATCCATCGACCTCTGGTGATGTCAGTGGTTACGGTGAACACTTTGAACAGACTATCCAAGCCTTTCCTGCCGTTATTGAGGCTGCACCTTATCTCGGTGAAGTGGCTTTGTATGAATGGCAGAAAGATAGCTTGGTAAGGTTTTCGTCACAAGCACATGTCGACCAGAGACCTCTTTCTTGCCTTGCAGATGTACCACAAGAGCAACAAGGCGCTTTAGTCTTTCATCTCAAAGATTCAATAACACTGATTCATTCTAGTTACACGATTATCGCGCTTGAACACGCCATCTATCAGCAGCAACTTGATGGGCTAGACATCAACCAAGCTGAATTTGGGGTGTTAATCCGAGCTGAGAATTCACAGGTTGAGAGCCATAGTTTGAGTGAAGAGAGCCACCAACTCCTCACTGAATTGCAATCAGGTCGAACACTCTCAGCAATCGATCCTTTATTACTACAACATCTGAATACTGTTATGGCGCTAAACGTCATCTCAGGTTTTTCAATCAATGCCGAATTGGAGGCATAACATGGATAACAACACAGTCACGAACATGATGGCTCAATACGACAGTTTGATTGAGAAATCACAGGCACTTTTTGTTCCAGTGCTTCTACTATTTTGTCGCCTTTGGGTGGCGTGGGTATTCTTTAATTCTGGACTCACCAAGATAGCTACTTGGGATAGCACGCTTTACTTGTTTGAATTGGAATACCAAGTGCCACTGCTACCTTGGGAATTGGCTGCTTACATGGGCACTGCCGCTGAGTTAATTCTACCGATGTTTTTAGCGCTCGGTTTATTAACACGACCTATGGCTGCGGTGTTGTTCGTTTTCAATATCATTGCTGTCGTGTCTTACCCTGTATTGTGGGATCAAGGCTTCTACGATCATCAGCTTTGGGGGTTAATGATTCTTATCGTTGTCGTGTGGGGCGCAGGACCATTCTCACTTGATAGAGTTTTGAAAGCGCAGTTCAGGAATTAAAATAAGTTTTCACCTCTTTTGAACTGCTAAAGCTAAATGCTACAGCCCAAACGCAAGAAACCACTCAATTGAGTGGTTTCTTTTTTAACTGGGATAAGCTTACTTATTTAGAAAAGCTTGTAGCTCTTCAGCAGAGATGCCTTGCTCTGCAAGTTCTTTTGCCAATAGCTGAACCTGCTCACCCTTACGAGACTCTACCACACGCTGAAATTGGTAAATGATATCTCGCAAAGTATCGATTGGAACTTGTTTTGCCGCACTGCGAATACGCTCTTCACTTTGGTTGCCTAGCTCTTTAAGCAGTTTACCAAACATGACCTTTTCAGGTGCATCTTCCATTTGTTCTAAGACGCGCGCCATTTCGTAGGTTGTTAATGACATTACAGTATTTTCCGTTGGGGACTAACGTTTCAATGAGTGACAAATATACCATGTTTTAACGTTTCGAAAACCGCCATTTGTATATTTTGTCACCCTTGTAACTTATGCCTTAGCAAACGTCGTGTGCCAAGACTTACCCGCTTTGCTCGCAAGCACTAATAACGCAGGAACAATCAGGAACATTTGCAGAGCAATCATCACTTGCGACGTTAAGTCAAGACGTTGCATGGTACCCACAAGAAGCCCTGAACCGCTCATTTGGAACAAGCCAAGCAGCGCAGCAGCTGTACCCGCACGGTCACCGAAAGGTTCTAGAGCTTTACCTGCCGCAGCACCAAGAATCCAAGCAAAGCCAACTGACGATAAGAAGATCGGTAGCATGAACGCGATTGGAGTAGCGTGCTCAGCAAGCACCAACATAATCACACCCGCTAAGCCCAGCGTCGAGATACCAACCACCAGTGCTTTATAGGTACCAAAACGGTCCATAAATTTAGGTGCAGTAAACGCAGCTGCAATGTTGATGGCCGCATTAACACCAAACCAGAAAGTAAACTCTTTCATGGTCAGGCCTAGGTTTTCCATCAACACAACTGGTGCAGAGGTTACATAAGCGAGAATAACCGCCATCGCCATCAGACACAAGGTTGCGTGGAAAAGGAATGATGGTGTTTTCAATACTGACCAGTATCGCTCAAGCTTGAATACCGCAACCTTTTCTGTCGCAGGGTTAGACTCTTTCATTTGGAAGAATAAGATAGTGCCAACAACGACAGCAAAGCCTGCCATAAAGCTAAAGTTCGAGCGCCAACCAAATTGATGTGTTAACCAAGCGCCAAGAATGGGTGCCAAAGCAGGAATAAAACAGATTGCACCATTAAGGTAGCTGATCATACGGCCACTCTTCTCCGGGCCAAATAGATCGCGAACCGTTGCAAAGGCTGCTACAGAAGTCGCACAAGCTCCTAAGCCTTGTAGCAGCCGAGCCATTAGCATCATATCAATCGATTGAGCTGCCCACGCCAAGCAAGCACTCAATGCATAGATACTAACACCTCCCAATGCAACGGTTCGACGTCCTAGCTTATCAGCCAAAGGGCCAGCAAATAATTGCCCGACACCCATGGCGAATAAAAACCAGGTAATCGTATCTTGTGCTAGTGCATGTTCCACGTGAAACGCTGTCGATATTTGTGGCAGAGCTGGTAGGTAGATATCAATAGCCAGAGGGCTAAATAAAACCAACATTGCCAATAAAGCAACCTGCAGTTTACTAGGGGTTGGAAGCGCGTTAGAAGGCACAAGATTCTCCGAATGAGTTAATTTAGGTGCATAATAACCAACTAAAGATATGAACAAAAATGGCATATACTCATTAGCATTATTCCAAATAGGAAACTCATATGAATATTGAGAAACTATCGCGCCTCGACCTCAATCTATTAGTTTGCTTGCAGGTGCTGATGGAAGAGCTAAGTGTGACTCGCACCGCCCACCGATTGTGCCTAAGCCAGTCAGCGGTTAGTAAGTCATTGGCCAAACTTCGTGAGCAATTTAATGATCCCCTTTTCACGCGAAGTGCTCATGGTCTGCGACCAACACCAAAGGCGGTCTTTCTCAAACCTCGATTAGAAACGCTGATCAACCAACTTGATGTGCTCACCCAACCAGAGACCTTCATTCCCAACAACAGTGACCACAGTTTTCACATTGCGGCTGTTGAGAGCGTTTACCCACTTATTCTTCCCCACTTTTTACCAGCGATATTTCGACAAGCCCCTAAGGTGAATATCAACACCCACGCTTGGACGGAGCAAACCTTTAAGAAGCTGCAGCTCGGTGAGCTCGATATCGGACTCACAGGTAAAGACATCGACATCAACGACGCACGTTTAACTATGCTGCCGCCAGATGATATTTGCGAGCAAGAGATCTACCGTGACGCGCAGATGTGTGTGCTAAGACGCAACCACCCCGCTCTGAATGGCAAATGGGATCTGGAAACCTACCTTGCACAGCGTCATGTACAAGTAAGATGTGATGGTAACGATCGTTGGCTGCTCGACTATAAGCTTGCCGACCTTGGTCACCAACGTGATATCGCTATTTCTGTTCCAGACTTCAATAGCGCCGCAAGCCTATGTACCTACACCGACTTTGTATTTACTGCACCAAGCCACTTTACTTACCTCGTCGCCAAGCAACTCGACTTAGTGGTTGTCCCTTTACCGATGGAATTCCCACCGATGGCATACACTCTGTTTTGGCACCGTGACAGAGAAAATGACCCAGCGTTAACTTGGCTACGAGATATCATCAAAGAAAAAACTCTGCACCTTAGGTAAAAATGGCGTACAGCGTTTGCAGCAAACGAACAAAAGCGCTAGCTTATTGACCTAATAAGTCCCCTCGCATGTATATCGACTGTGAGTGTTAACAAGGACCCTAACAATAAGGATAAACACAGATGCACAATATCACTGCTGAACGCGTTGCTGCGGTTCGAGCTTGGCTTGAAACAAACAACCTAGATGCCGTTATCATTCCACATGAAGACGAATATCTAGGTGAATACGTTCCTGCTCATAACGAGCGACTTCACTGGTTAACAGGTTTCACTGGCTCTGCTGGTGCGGCAGTTATCACTCGTGAGAACGCTGCTATTTTTGTTGATGGTCGCTACACGGTTCAGGTTCGTAAGCAGGTACCAGCAGAGTTATTTGAGTATCGCCACCTTATTGAAGAGCCGGCTTTAGATTGGATCACCAGTTCTCTAGCACAAGGCAGCAAGGTTGCATTCGACCCACGCATGCACACTGCTGCTTGGTTGAAAGGCGCTCAAGCTAAACTGGCAGAGAAAGTTGAACTAACAACACTATCTTCGAATCCAATTGATGAGCTTTGGTCTGATCGTCCTGAGCAGGTGGTATCTGATGTTCGCTTAATGGCAACAGACGCAGTAGGCCAATCAAGTGAAAGCAAACGTGCGGAGATTGCTGGCTTACTAAAAGCCAAAGGTGCTGATGCCGCTATCCTTACGGAACTCGATTCGATCTGTTGGTTGCTTAACATTCGCGGCTTGGACGTATCTCGCCTACCTGTTGTGTTATCCAATGCGATCATCCACGCCGATGAAAGCGTCGACTTCTTCCTAGACCCAGCTCGTATTCCTACGGGCTTTGAAGCACACGTTGGCAATGGTATTCGCGTATCTCACCCATCAGAGCTTGAAGCACGCCTTCAATCTTTGGAAGGCAAAAATGTATCTGTCGATTCAGGTACCAGTAACGCTTGGTACACGCTGGTTCTACAAAACTCTGGTGCTCATATCATTGAAGCAGCAGACCCATGCCTAATGCCAAAAGCAGCAAAGAATGAAACTGAAATTGCCGGCATGAAAGCGTGTCACATTCGTGATGGTGTTGCGATGGCGAAGTTCCTATCTTGGATTGATGCAGAAGTCACGCAAGGTAATCTGCACAATGAAGCTGTGCTAGCAGACAAAGTTCAATCATTCCGCGAACAAGACCCAACGCTGATGGACCTAAGTTTTGACACGATTTCAGCAGCAGGCGGCAACGCAGCAATGTGTCACTACAACCACGAGAACCAACCTGAACCAGGTCAGTTAGAGATGAATACTCTTTACCTAGTCGATTCAGGCGGTCAGTACCTAGATGGTACAACCGACATCACTCGAACTATCGCGATTGGCCAGCCAAGCGACGAAATGATCCAGCAGTTCACGTTAGCGCTTAAAGGTCACATCGGTATCGCGCGTGCACGTTTCCCACAGGGTACTCGTGGTTTCCAACTTGATATTCTAGCTCGCCAACACTTATGGGCAGAAGGCTTCGACTACGACCACGGTACTGGTCACGGTGTTGGTCATTTCCTAAGTGTTCATGAAGGTCCGCAAAGCATCTCTAAGAAGCTAATCGATGTACCTCTTGTTGAAGGCATGGTGTTATCAAACGAGCCGGGTTACTACCGTGCAGATGAATTTGGTATCCGTATCGAAAACCTAGAACTGGTGGTTGAGCTGCCAACTCAAGGTGACTTCTCAGTACTAACGTTTGAGTCGCTAACACGTTGCCCTATCGATAAGCGCAACATCAACGTCGATTTACTGACACGACCTGAACTTGCATGGCTTAATGATTACCACCAGAAAGTATGGAACGATGTTAGCCCATTAGTTGAAGGTGATACATTGGAATGGTTACGCCAATCAACCACTCCACTTGCTCATGCTTAATGCTTAGCTAATTCAAACTTAATGAAATGAAAAACGGCCACCTTAGGGTAGCCGTTTTTATTTGTCGATTTAACTTCGTCGATGTTTCACGTGGAACATAAATCTGCGTGTTCGCTAACCAGAGTAAGCACTGTGCCAGTCTCTCCACACAGGATCAAAACCACGTTGACGAATCATTGACTCAACATCGGCAGCACTTCGCTCATCACTTATTTCAAATTGCTCGAGTTCTTCTTCATCAGAAGCATAACCACCAGGCTGGGTTTTAGACGCAGCCGACATACTGGTGATTCCCAATGGCAACACATTGTCACGGAAAGCTGCAGACTCACGAGTCGAGAGAGACAATTCAACCTCAGGGTTTAATAAACGATACGCACAGATAAGTTGAACCAACTGTTTATCACTCATAATCGATTTAGGCTGCAAACCACCCTCACACGGACGAAGACGTGGGAATGAAATCGAGTAACGTGTTTGCCAATAAGTACGCTCAAGATAGTCTAAGTGAGCGGCCACGAAGAAACAGTCGGTACGCCAATCTTCCAAGCCAATCAAAGCGCCAATACCTATCTTATCAATACCCGCTTTTGCCAAACGATCGGGCGTTTCGAGCCGGTATTCAAAATCCATTTTATTGCCACGCAAGTGGTGTTCCGCGTAGGTACTTGGGCTATACGTTTCTTGGTAAACCATCACCGCATCTAAGCCGAGAGTTTTAAGCTCTGCGTAGTCATCTTGATCAAGCGGCTGCACTTCCATCGCAAGATAGTTAAATTGTGCCTTAATATTCGGTAGCACTTCACGGAAGTACTTCATCCCGACCTTGGTTTCATGTTCACCAGTCACCAACAATACACTATCAAACTTCATCTTTTTGATAGCGGCACTTTCAGCATCGATTTCATCTAAAGTAAGTGTGCGACGCTTAATGCGGTTCTCCATTGAGAAACCACAATACGTGCACGCATTCGCACATAAGTTTGAGAGGTACAATGGAATATACAACGACATTGTATTGCCGAATCGCTTGCGTGTGAGTGCCAACGATTGTTGCGCCATCTGCTCTAAGTAAGGTTCTGCTGCCGGAGAGATAAGAGCCTTAAAGTCTTCCAAGTCGCGTTTAGGTTTACTCAGAGCGCGCTCAACATCCGCTGCCGTTTTACTGAAGATGGACATACCAATGTCATCCCAGTTGAGCTGTTTAAATCGATCAACAAACGTCATAAGGACACTACTCGTCTAGGAATGAAGTTAGCGGACTAGAAGCAACCGCATGAGACACCTGTCCAGCAAGACCAGAAAGGTAAGCCATACGGCCAGCTTCAACTGCCAGTTTAAAAGCAATCGCCATATCAACGGGTTGTTGAGAAGCCGCAATTGCAGTATTAACTAACACGGCATCCGCGCCCATTTCCATTGCACGAGCAGCATGAGATGGCGCACCAATACCAGCGTCAACAATCACAGGGACGTTCGCTTGGTCGATAATGATCTCTAAGAAGTCTGCCGAAGCGATACCTTTGTTCGACCCAATCGGCGCACCTAGCGGCATAACCGCAGCACAACCCACCTCTTCCAATCGTTTACACAACACTGGGTCAGCATGACAGTAAGGCAACACAACAAAGCCATCTTTAACCAGTTGCTCAGCCGCTTTTAATGTCTCAATTGGGTCTGGCATCAAGTACTTTGGATCAGGGTGAATTTCCAGTTTGAGCCAGTTTGTGCCTAGCGCTTCGCGAGCCAAATGCGCAGCAAAGATGGCATCCTTCGCGTTCTTCGCCCCGGAGGTATTTGGTAACAAGTTCACGCCAGCATCAATGATGGGCTGTAAAATATCATCTTGCTCAGAGCGAATATCAACTCTCTTCAACGCCATGGTTGCCAGTTGAGAACAGGAAGCTTCGATAGCACTCGCCATTAAATGTTTATTCGCGAACTTGCCCGTTCCAGTAAAAAGTCGTGATTGAAATGTTTTATCTGCGATAGTTAACATAGTTAGCCTCCTGCAATAGCTTGGAAAAGAGAAATAGCATCGCCTTCATTGACAACCGTTTGTTGCCACTGACTACGCGGGACAACCGCATTATTGATAGCAAAGACACAGCCCAGATCGGGTAATGAAAGCGCTTGGATGATATCCGCTAGAGACGACGATTGTGCAACCTGTTCTGGTTGCTCATTGATAGAGATCGTTATGTTGCTCATTGGGTTTCTTCTTCTAAATAGTTAACTGTAGATGTGCAGCAAACGGGGCATTCACTATCTTGAGTGACACTTAAGTTTTGCCAGTTCATCGTCTGACCATCAAACAGTTTGAGCTGATGTGTTGCAACCTGGAACTCGCCAGTGCTAATACGTTGAATCGCTGCCAGTGCTTGGAGGTTGCCTATGGTGCCAACAACTGGGCCGATGATGCCGCTATCGCTACAACGTGTCGTTTGTGGATGATGACTGAACGGGAACAAACAGTGATAGCACCCTTTCTGCATCTGATAATCAAAGACAATAAACTGACCTTTCCATCCGATCGCAGAACCAGAAACCAAAGGTGTCTTGCTACCAAAACATGCTTGGTTAACCTGCTGACGTGACTCAAAGTTGTCAGTACAATCCAACACCAAATCAGCGAGCATCACCTCAAGCTCAAGCTGGCTCTGAGTCATTCGCCTATTGATGGTTCTCACTTGGTTTCGACCATTAAGCTCAGTCAGTTTTTGCTTCAGAGCTTCGACCTTAGGCGAACCTAACTGGCTTTCCTTGAACGCAACTTGTCGTTGAAGGTTAGACGAATCCACACAATCATCATCAACTAATACGATTTTCCCGATACCGGAAGCCGCAAGATAGAGAGCCGCAGCATTGCCTAAGCCACCACAACCGATGACCAATACATGGCTATCTAATAGATTGCGTTGCCCTTGCTCACCCACTTCAGGAAGTGCGAGTTGTCGTTGATAACGAATGAATTCGAAATCATTCAGCATGACTTAGCTCCTGAGTTACCTCTTTAGCAGCACCTGAAGAACGGTCAGCCATTAATGCTTCGAAGAACTCAATCACTTGTTTTGGGTCTTCGGCTAACGTAATCGCACGTACAACAGCAAGGCTCGATACCCCACAACTCCACACCTGTGCGGCCGTCGACTGGTCAATTCCACCAATCGCAACTGTCGGATAACCGGTGAGTTCTTCTGTGTATGGGATAGTATCAATCAGCTGCTGATAGAGAGATAAACGCACAAGTCCTTGAGGCTTCGATGGCATCTGTTTAGTGGTGGTTGGGAATATATGCCCCAGCGCAATATAGCTTGGGTTGATTTGCACAATGCGTAGCAACTCGTAATAACCATGAGTCGATAGACCGATCTTAATACCAGCTTGGCTCAGTTGAGATAGGTTGGATTCTTCGATGTCCTCTTGCCCCAAATGAACACCAAAAGCATCATGCTTAAGTGCCAATTGCCAATAGTCATTGATAAAAACCTGAGCGTTGTGCTCTCTACCGAGTTCGATAGATCGCGCGATTTGTTGTTCTAAATCTGCTTGCTGTGGGTTCTTAATACGCAGTTGAACTGTGTTAATTCCAAGCTTGAGCAGCCTTTCGATCCACTCAACATCATCAACCACTGGGTATAGTCCTAGGCTACTCTTACTCAATTCCGGGAACGACAGTGATGTTCCTTGGTGCGCCCAACCAACACTAATATCCAGTCGCTCATCTTCGAGAACGGGAATAGGAAAGTTTTGATAGTTTGCTGGCCATGTTCCACGTGAAACACTAGATGCTGCGCGAGCTAAAACCAGTGCATCTTCTAATGGGAATTCCAACGCCAACAAAGTAAGTAACCAAGCAAAGTGGCCACGACTATCTAACTCCTGATGAGCTGGAGTTTCACTCTTGATAGCACGATTAGAATCTAGCTGTGACCAGATATCCAATGCAGCTGAGTCATCTAAGACACCGATATAGATGGTATTCGGAGTTTGTGCCAAGGCATCGCGGACACCAGCTAGCGCCACTGAATGACTGTAATAAACGATATGATCAAGCTCACTTGAGCGACACTCCGCCAATGAATCAACATCATGAGCAAAACCAATAGATAACGCTTGCTGAGCATCAACGATAGAGAAGCATTGAGTTGGGCTTACACCCAACTCAACTGCATCGGTTGCCAAGCCTTGTCGCTTAGCAACCAATAGACAGCTTTGCACCTCTCCCGTTAGCTCAATATTTTGAGATGGGATAAGAATCTTCACTGTCATTATTCCTCTAATTGAGCTTCTTTTGCGCCTACTGCTGGGTGATAAAGTTCAGAGCCAGTATCACGGAACTCTTGTGATTTCTGACGCATCCCTTCCAACGGATTATCAAGCATCTTAATCTCGATAGCCTGATCAGCAGCCACTTGTTCAGTGTCTTTCGCGTACTCTCGAACTTCTTGAGAGATCTTCATTGAACAGAATTTAGGTCCACACATAGAGCAGAAGTGAGCAACCTTGCCCGATTCTTGTGGCAGGGTTTCATCGTGGAAAGAACGGGCTGTTTCTGGATCTAAAGCTAGATTAAATTGGTCTTCCCAACGGAATTCAAAACGAGCTTTAGATAATGCATTATCTCGGATTTGTGCGCCCGGATGCCCTTTTGCCAAGTCTGATGCATGTGCTGCCAGCTTGTAAGTAATCAAGCCAGTCTTCACATCTTCTTTATTTGGTAAGCCCAAATGCTCTTTAGGTGTTACATAACAAAGCATCGCACAGCCGTACCAACCAATCATCGCCGCGCCAATACCAGAGGTAATGTGGTCATAACCCGGTGCAATATCAGTGGTCAGCGGGCCTAACGTATAGAAAGGTGCTTCATGGCAGTGCTCTAACTGCTCATCCATGTTCTCTTTAATAAGATGCATAGGTACATGTCCAGGACCTTCAATGATCACCTGTACATCGTATTCCCAAGCCACTTTAGTTAACTCACCTAGAGTACGTAACTCCGAGAACTGAGCCTCATCATTGGCATCTGCAATAGAGCCAGGACGTAGGCCGTCACCTAGTGACAAAGCCACATCGTACTTCGCACAGATCTCACAGATCTCGCGGAAGTGTGTGTATAGGAAGCTTTCTTGGTGATGTGCAAGACACCATTTCGCGATAATAGAGCCACCACGAGAAACAATACCTGTCACACGCTTAGCCGTCATAGGAACATAACGAAGAAGCAAACCAGCATGGATAGTGAAGTAATCAACGCCCTGCTCCGCTTGTTCAATCAAGGTATCGCGCATCACTTCCCAGTTAAGGTCTTCGGCTACGCCATTCACTTTCTCAAGCGCCTGATACATAGGAACCGTACCAATCGGCACCGGGCTATTACGTAGGATCCATTCACGAGTCTCGTGGATATTACGGCCAGTGGAAAGGTCCATTACGGTATCGCCGCCCCAGCGAGTCGACCATACTAGCTTCTCAACTTCTTCTTCAATCGAAGAGCTAACTGAAGAGTTACCGATATTGGCGTTCACTTTCACTAAGAAGTTGCGGCCAATAATCATAGGTTCTGATTCTGGGTGGTTGATGTTCGAAGGGATGATAGCTCGGCCTTCAGCGACCTCTTTACGCACGAACTCAGGGGTAATTTCTTTAGGTAGGTTGGCGCCAAAGTTATGGCCAGGGTGTTGGTGATTAAGTTGTTCGTCAGCAAACTTCTGACGCCCCATGTTCTCGCGTATCGCAATATACTCCATCTCAGGAGTGATAATACCCTGACGAGCATAATGCAGTTGAGTTACACATTGGTCGCCAGTAGCACGACGAATTCTAGGCAGGTTTCCGTAACGAAGGTCGTCTAGGGTTTCATCTTCTAAACGTTCTTTGGTGTAAACAGAGCTTACATCATCGAGCAATTCCGTATCGCCACGCTCTTCAATCCATTGCTCTCGCAACTTAGGAAGGCCGCTATAAATGTCTATTTCATGCGTAGGATCGGTATAAACACCGGAGGTATCGTAGACATGAATAGGCTCATTAGATTCGAATACAGGCTCTTTTTTGGTGCCACCGACAAGGCTATCTGCGAGTGATATTTCTCGGACAGGGACTTGGATATCTTCTCGAGATCCTTGGATGTAAGCTTTTTTTGAATTTGGATAGGGTTGTACGGATAAAGAATCAATGAAATTCTTCGCTTCCAGTCTTGCTTGTTTACGACTCGACATAGCATTTTTCCTTGGCTTTTAGCCATTATTTATTGGGATAAAAATGCTTGACGGATTAGATGCTACAAGAGGGATCACAGCAAGAAAATGCAGTTGTGATCTGGAGATAGATCTCTAGAAGGATTCTAGTTAGATATCTACTCTTGTTCCCTTCGCAGGTATTAGCCTGATCAGGTTCAACGGATCCCGAGTTAACGGTCTCAGCCATATGGCACTCCGACAAGTACGATCGAGTATATAAAAACGGCTTGGATAAACCAAGCCGAGTTGTTAACAAATCGTAAGAAAGTTTTAAGACTTTATCAGAAGTTGGAAGCCGAACCATGCGGCTGAAATACTGAGAACCACATTGAGCAGTACATTGAGCCCCATCTTGAAGAACGCACCCTGCTGCATAAGAAGCACGTTATCCATCGAAAACGTAGAAAATGTCGTCAGGGCTCCAAGGAAACCAAGACCGATAATTTGTCTCCACGGCTCCGTCGCAACCATCTCATTTTCAAACGCGGCGATGAGCAATCCCATAATCGAAGAGCCAATTACGTTAACAGTCAGCGTACCGTAAGGAAAACCACGCCCTAACATCACAACGCATAACTCTGAAATCAAGTAACGTGAACAAGCACCAAACGCGCCACCGATGGCGATAAAACCTAGAATAGATAACTGACCCATGAATCCTCCCAAACAATAATCCCTATATTCTAGCTTTAACGCCGATAAAAGCGAGGGTAGAAACTAAGAATGCATGCGCAAATATTAAACGTTACAGGTGTCACTTAACTTCAATATATCCCATCAAACCCGTTTTCATGTGTTCTATAACATGACAATGATACATCCAGCGGCCAGGGTTGTCGGCTACAAATGCAGCTTTAGCTCGGCCATTTTTTCCAAGTAACACTGTATCAGTATGGAAAGGTTCTTCAACTTTCTTCCCATCAAGTTCCAATACAGTGAATGTATGGCCGTGAATGTGAATCGGGTGATGATATTGAGTGACGTTCTTAAGATCGAATATATAGGTTTTTCCCAGCTCTAAAGTCGCCAACGGTTCAGGGATATTATCTTTGCTCATCCCCTCCCATGCTCGTTTATTAGTTAGCCAAAACTTAGGCATAGATTTTCCATCTTTAGATACTGGAGAAACCGCC
Source organism: Vibrio sp. 10N.261.51.A4 (assembly GCF_041471945.1). Classification (NCBI taxonomy): domain Bacteria; kingdom Pseudomonadati; phylum Pseudomonadota; class Gammaproteobacteria; order Vibrionales; family Vibrionaceae; genus Vibrio; species Vibrio sp. 10N.261.51.A4. The sequence continues at coordinate 1,444 of NZ_JBFRPJ010000014.1, read as the reverse complement.
CCTTCCCATTCAAATAAAAAGTCGATTTCTTCTGCATTAGCCAAATCTAAATTGGGCACAGGATTAAGGGGTAAAGAAGGCAGAGAGCGATTCTCAACAAGGGTTGAATCTACAACCTCGAACTCACACAAAGAGAAAGGAAAGCGTCCTTTCATTTGAAGGACGCTAACTCGCCCACCGGCTTTGGGTGCTATCAGTCCAATATCCACTCGCATCCCTGGACCAATTTTATGTTGCGTCAGCTTATAAGGTGTTTTTACAGGGTTACCATCAATGGCAATCACCCATGCCTCAGCCCCTTCGACAGCTATAGGGTAAGTGATCGTATTGTCGACATTAGCGATACGTAGCCTGGTTGTTGCATGTTGTTTTAACTCATAGACAGGCTCATGTATTCCATTAACGCTACTCCACTCTCCTGGCGTACCCATACGAGCACTGAGTCGTGGGATCATTAGATCTTTCCATTGGCCTTTCTTATCTATATGCCAATGTTTAAGCATCAGTGCGTGCTCTTCATCAAACGGCACTGGAATGCTCTCCTCAACGATAATTAGACCAACCAAGCCCATACCAAGCTGCTTAACGCTGTTCATATGTGGGTGATACCAAAACGTGCCAGCATCTGGTGGCGTAAATTCATAAATGAATGTTTCACCTGGCATGATCGGTGGTTGGCTCAAGAAGGGAACCCCATCCATTTCGATAGGAATCCTTAAACCATGCCAATGAATAGTTGTCGGTTCTGATAGCTTGTTGGTAAAACGGATCGTTACCTTTTCACCTTGTCGACATCGAATCGTTGGTGCTGGAATCTGACCATTAAAGCCTAGAATATCAGTCTCAAACCCCGTCACGAGTTCAGCGGTTGAAGGTTCTGCCGTTAAGTCATAAACATACTTTCCTTGTTCATCAACCGACCGTTTCATTGAGCAAGCGGGCAGTACAGTGAGTGCAGATATAGCGAGAGATGATTGAATAAACTTACGACGGGAGATACCCATATTTGTTGCCTTTTAGTAATAACGACCAAAATGTAACAAAATATTGAGAATAATTCTCATAAAGAAGTGTGGATTGTGTTGTTAATTGCTTATAAAAGAGACTGAGATAAGTAAGCACTTACATTTCTAAGACAATATTCTATTCAAGGTAGGTAATTATCAATTAAAAATCGAACAAATATAAATCAAAAAGACTCTAGGATTTCTGCTTCGATGGGGATCAATATAGTCGACTTGGCTGACACTCCGGTCCTCAACGTCACTTTGAAAAAGTGACAGATACAAAAAAGCTCCAGCATTTCTGCTGGAGCTTTAAATATGGCAGGGGTGGAGAGATTCGAACTCCCAACACGCGGATTTGGAATCCGCTGCTCTGCCAATTGGAGCTACACCCCTAAAACTTTCATTACTTCAGATTCGAAAAAACCTCGCACTAGGCG
>NZ_JBFRPJ010000013.1:0-57417 GCF_041471945.1 Vibrio sp. 10N.261.51.A4 | reverse complement strand
TTTAACTGATCGGCATTATCGCTATTGCGGGGCTTTTTTCTATCTAACAGTTAGCGCATTTGGTGAGGTGGTCAACAATAACAAGAGTTAGTATTTTAAATTGTAACCATGTGTTTATAGGTTATCGAAATCCAACAAAATTAGCATCAATCTATGTAAACCCAATCTAGATGTATGGATGCTTAGAAAATGAAGAAAATGATAGCTAGTTTACTATCTCTGTCTGTGGTGGCATGTGGCGGTAGCGATGGTGACAATAGTAACGGGAATGGTGAGAACGATTCACTAAAGTACCTAACACCACCGAAAGTTGGATATCAAACATTCGACCGAGTTCAAGGCAACACAAGAACCGCTTATTCAAGCGGTGATATTAACCAGTACGAACACATAAACCCAGATACAGGTGTTGGCATCCCTGTAAACCCATCTTGTAAAGTAGATGAGGATGGTATCAATGAATGCGATATCGTAGAGCCTGATATTCTTCGAGTCTTTGATATCAATAAAAAATATTCATTAGTTCAGATTGATAATGCGACTATCGACTATGAAGATGTCAAGTACGTTGGTCGATACGCATTTATCCAAGACAAGTTAACGGGTGAGCTTTATCCAATGCTTAGGGATGGAGAGTTGCAAACCCTATGGCTGGCTCATGAGTTTGCTAGTGTTAACAGCTCTAATCAAGTTGCTTACGATAATGCTATCTATTACCGTGGTGTAGAATTAGAAGGTGATGAGGCAGGCTATAGAACCTACATAGGCCGATACAGCCTAGATGCCGATTCTGGAGTGTTTGTATTCGATAGAGTGCATGATGTATCTCAAGGGGAGCAAATTTATGCCTTTGCTGTAGACGAAAACAATAATATTGTTGTGCATGAGGGGCAAACTCCGGAAGTGACGAGCAACTATTTAACTTATATATGGGCTAATGGTCAAAGCGAGGATGTGATTTTAGATTCTGACTATCCCATCATATTGAACAACAGTATTGTTTCTCACAATCGATATGCTGCTGACGACCATTATTTTAAGTTTGAATTTCAAGAAGACGCGGTTGAAATAATAGACCTTGTTCTAAATCCAGATAATGACATTAACCTAGTGTCTTTCTATGGAGGTATTTCGCGAGGTAATTATTACGTGGATTACAATTGTAAAGCATTCGATACAAAGCAAGATGAATTTCGGTTGGTTAGAGACGATGGTTGGTGGGAGAATGGCTATTACAATAACCTAAAGTCGGTAGCTACGCAGGATTATCTAATCTGCTTGAATATTTGGTTAGATGGCAAACCAACAGAAGGTGTGTTCATTGACGCGAAAGACGGGTCATCACAACACTTCTCCATGGATTTTTATCATGGCCACTGGGACGATGGCCTCGGCATAGCGGGTGTTGTCGCTACTCAACACAATGAATTTAAAATTGTTCAAGAGTACAGGCCACAAGGTGCTCAAAAAAGTGAGTTTAAAGAGTTTTATTATAATGTAGATACCAACGAAGAGTATGTTATCGAGCTTAACGGTGAACGCATGTCTTTGAAGGTTTTCTCTTACTTAGAAAAAGAAGCTGGTTAATTTTCAATCAAAAATCAACAATGTCGTTTGGTGATGCTAAAAAGAGTTGTCTAAGTATCTTAGAACACCTATAGAGATCACCTCTAAACAATATGTAACAACTCGATAAGGAGCTCATTTGAGCTCCTTTTTTTATCTTACGAAAGCGACTCTATGTGTGATCTCAGTTGATACGAAGTTGACGAAGCCTGATGCAAAACTTGTCGCAATTGAGGTTTGGCTTGCCAATCAGCCTACTAGTACGTATGTACAATGTGGCCGTAATATATTGGCCTTTATCTCTGTAGCTCGCCATTCTCAATGTTTCTCATGCGGTTAAAAATTTATCTTTGATAGCGAATGGTATATATTTGGTTGATCTATATGAATTTGCGTTGGTTTGTGATCATCAAAAGAACATTTACTCTTCTTATCGCTACGTTGTCTGTGTCTGCAAACGCATTTGCTGACTCTTTACCTGAGCGTATCGATAATTTCACCAAACTCTTTGATCATGAAACGGCAATCGAATCTTACGATATTCGAGTGCTACAGGCTGATTATCCAACAGGTTTGATCATGCCGTCTTCTATGCTGCCACAAACAGCAGAGTACCCGTTAAAAGACATTCAGCGCTTGTACCAGTTATCAAAAACCTGTAGTGGTAAACTGCCGTTAAGCCCTTTGATTACTGAGCCTTTAGTTTTTACTCGTGCAATGTGTAAAGGCACCAAGCTTTCTGACCGTTGGTTTAGCCGTAGTGGTTTGATTCACCCTGGCGGCGGTTCTTATGCGGCACGATACGTTGAGAAGTACCCAGAAAAATTCGACTCTCTGAAGCGCTTTATGCATATTCAAGAGCGACCAAACACCGAACACGATGAACTACTGTCTCGCTTGCAACAAATGGATAGCGAAGCAATCACCGCGCTGTTAGCGGGTGCCAGTATGTTTGTTGAGCTTGATGAGATGTGGGTAAAACGCGGCGACAGATATTACCTGTATAAAAAATCAGTCTGGAACGAAAATGCCACGCTTGCTGGGTTATCGTTTAGCTTGTCTTCAGAAGGTAAAAGCTGTTTTGTCCAGCGTGGTAATGTGTGTTGGGAAATAGAAGATCATTCAGAGCTTCTGCAAGTCGCCATGTTTATCTTGGTTATTGCCAACATCATGCTTGTCTTAGGTTGGGCGATTTACCGCTGGAACAGCAAGAAACAAGAGATGAAGAGTCGCATGCTGGTTCTTCAAATCCTAACGCACGAATTAAGAACGCCGATTGCGAGTTTGTCATTGACGGTGGAAGGGTTCAGGCGTGAGTTCGAACACTTACCAGAATCGGTATATGATGAGTTCCGTAGGCTGTGTGAAGATACACGCCGTTTAAGACAGTTGGCGGAAGCAAGTAAAGATTACCTGCAATCAGATAATCAACCGCTCGCAACAGAGTGGGTGCCAAGTGTTGAAGAGTGGCTCCAATACAAAGTTGAAGAAGACTTTGCGCCGGGGATTGAACTCCGTGTAAACAAAGATATAGCTGCAAAAGTGAACGTATATTGGTTGGGAACGTGCATCGATAACCTAATCAGAAATGCCGTGAAATACGGTGTGGCTCCAGTAATTCTAGAACTGAATACTTCTGACAAGAAGCTGACATTCAAAGTTATAGATAATGGAGACTTGTCTCGCAAAGATTGGGGGCAACTAAGAAAGCCATTCGTAAGTAAGAGTGGACTCGGTTTAGGTCTGACGATAGTGGAATCTATGGTTGGAAAAATGGGCGGTCACATGACGCTTATCGGCCCCCCAACAACATTTATTTTGGAGATACCTTGTGAAACAGACATTGCTTCTCGTTGAAGATGATAAAAATTTAGCTGACGGTTTATTAGTTAGCCTTGAGCAAGCTGGATATGAATGTTTGCATGCAGAACTGATCTCTGAAGTTGAAGGCTACTGGGAACAAGCGGATCTAGTGATTCTAGACCGTCAACTTCCTGATGGCGACTCAGTAGATTCACTTCCAGGTTGGAAGAAAAAGAAAGATATCCCAGTTATTTTGCTGACGGCTCTCGTGACAGTAAAAGACAAAGTAGCGGGCCTAGATTCAGGTGCAAACGACTACTTAACAAAGCCATTCGCAGAGGCTGAGCTATTTGCTCGAATTCGTGCTCAACTTCGCCTGCCAGATTCTGAAGAACAAGATGCATCAAAAGTTATCGCTCAGAATCTTGTTATCGATAAAGCGACACGTGAAGTGTTTTTCAATGAACAGGAAGTAACGTTAACGCGCACTGAATTTGACCTTCTACTGTTCTTGGCAAGTAACCTTGGACGTGTGTTTACACGTGATGAACTGCTTGACCATGTATGGGGTTACAACCATTTCCCAACAACACGTACGGTAGACACGCACGTTCTGCAACTAAGACAGAAACTGCCGGGTCTAGAAATTGAAACGCTGCGTGGCGTTGGTTACAAGATGAAAGCGTAATGAGAATAGCCTTACTTCCACTATTAATGTTTTCTTGCGTAGCGAATACCGCGCAAGCAACGGATTGGTTTAAGAGCAGCGATGCTCTGACTCAAGTTCATAAACATCTGCTAGATAATGATTTACCTCAGATGTTTGACTCATTAGTGGAAGTTTGGCAAATCAACTCGTCTCAATCACGAGAAGATCACCTCAATGAACTGTTCGATCAAGCATTGAACAAAGATTGTGGTAAAACTCTCACCAGAAAAACACTCCCAGATTGGATTAGTTCAGTCGTCGTTAAAAGACACATCATTCAAAGCCCTGGCCGAGATACCTTTCGTGTATCGATTAATGTTGAATCCGAAAACAACATTCAAGACATTACCTTCGAGAAGTGGGTCGATAAGATCGTTTCTTCGGACAGTGAGTTAACCAAAGACAGTGAAGTGGTTAACAACGAATCGGTGAGTCTATACCGCAAGCGTTACAATTTAGCCTCTCAACTTGAATCGGGTTTGTATCGTTTAAGTGTGAAAGGCGATGGTGGAAATTCTTGGAGTACTTGGATTATCCTTGGTGAAGTTGCAATGCGTCAGCAAGTTCGCTGGTCTTCAAAAGACACCTGGCGAATCGATAAAAAAGAACTTCTGAACCCTTATTGTCCTCTTCCTAAACTCGAAATTGGTTTGTACGATTATGTCGATGAACACTATGAGCAGGTGTGGGGCAAGAGCTATGAATCTGATTATCCAATGAACCTTACTGGTGAAGAACTTCCTAATGATCGCTATGTTTTAGCGGTTTCAATGGTGCATTCACGCTGGCAAGGCGACATAGCGATAGAACAAGCACAAACTATCAGTAAAACTTATGATATTTCTAGCGAAGAAGAGTTAAAGTAATTTAAAATTGTGCCGTTAACTATGTAAGGGATCTAACAAAGATAAACGGCATGAAAAAAACTACAAAACTACTCGCAGCGTCAATTGCATTCGCCAGTCTTCCTCTTTCAGCAGCAAACTACGCCATTGAAGCGCGTGGTGATGCGATGGGTGGTGTTGGTGTTGTTTCAGCAAACTTCCTAACTGCTCCATTCTATAACCCAGCACTTGTTGCGATTTATCGTCGTAATGATGACATGGGAATGATCACGCCAAGTTTTGGCGGTAATTATAATGACCCTAATAACTTAGTTGATGATATCGATAATTTAGTTGACAGCATTGAGTCAGGTACTGTGACTGCTTCTGATCTAGATGCTTTTAATGGTGATAGCCTGAATGTTGATTTAGGTGGTGTTGTAGCATTCGCTCTACCAAATCAGTATATTGCAGCAAACGTATTTGCAAAAGCATACACTGAATCATTTGTAACCCCTGATACATCTAGTGACGCTGCTAATAGTGACTTGGTTAATGCTGAGTTAACTGCTGTTAAAGCTGTTTCTATTGGCATTATGGAAGCTGGTATATCATTAGCAAAATATCAAACGTTCATGGGACAACATTTGTCGTTTGGTATTTCTCCAAAACTCCAAAGAATCTATACGTATAACTACATTGCCTCGGCACAAAACTACGATCTAAGTGATGTTCGAGAAAACGACACCGCGGAAACTACATTTAATATTGATGCAGGTGCGCTTTGGTTTTACGGCCCATTTAGAGTGGGTTTTTCTGCAACGAATATTATAGACCGTGAGATTGAAACTAAATCCGTTAGCCAACAGCTAACAAGCAGCACAGGGGCTACAAGAACAGTAACATCGAGTCATTCTTATAACCTGGGGCCTGTCTACACTGTTGGTGCGGGGATCGTTTCTGATTACTTTACGTTGAGTGTTGATTATGATTTGAATGAAGCAGAGAAGTTTACTTCGTTCGAAGACAACGAACAGATGATTCGTGTTGGTACTGAAGTCGACCTGTTACGTCAGCTTAAGCTAAGGGGAGGGTATTACAAGAACCTGGCTTACTCTGATTCAGAAGGAACAGTGACAGCTGGTGTTGGTATCTCGCCATTGAACTTGTTTCAGCTAGATCTAAGTGCTAACTACACGAATGAAAATGCAATGGGTGCATCCATCAATTTCCTTGCTAGTTACTAACAGTCCTTATATAGTTCTGCTCCTAAATAAAGGAGCAGAGCATGCTAAACGACTTACCAACCCTTTCTCACGAAGAACAACAGAAAGCTGTTGAACGAATTCAAGAAATGATGACCCAAGGCATCAGCACAGCACAAGCTATCAAAATCGTTGCTGAGCAAATCCGTGAAGAAATGAGTAATAAAGAAGAGTAGGGCATCAGCCCTTCTTTTTTAATACGATAGTGCACTATAACTAAATATATTACCCTCTAGTATATTATCTCGTACATACCAACTCTTTAGCTACCCTAAATTCCCGACCTATCCAAAACCATTAAATTCCTTTTATTCAGTAAGTTATGTCGGAGTGATCCACTTTTCAGGCATTTCTTGGCTTTGGGTTGTAATTAAATTACAGCAAGTTCTGAAAGTGGAACAATCGCCATTTTAGGTGTCAGTATTTGTGTCACCGCACCTAAGTGGCTAAATATATGGTGTTTTTACGGCTAGTGACGTTGTGACTTGTATTTTGAACGGATGAGAATCCATGAATGTTCAGAAGCCCCTACAGATACCATCTTGGTATCAACTACCGAAAGTAGCGCAATCAAATGTGCTGCCGTTTAAAGCTTACGTAGCTTAAGGAAAAGATATGTTGAAAGTAGAAATCTTCCCAGAACACGAACAACCAATCACAAGAACATTACCAGGCAAAGATGGTAAACAAGCCAGAACGATAAGAGAACAAATAGGATATGCATATCTGGGTGGTAAGTTCCCAGTCGAAATGAAGCTCTCATTACAAGACGACCAATCAGCATATAAATCAGGAAACTACGAACTTGATAGCTCAAGCTTTACCGTGAATAACTTCGGTGGACTGGAATTAAAACGCTTCGGCATTAAGCTCGTGAGGTCGATGAAATAATGGAAGATCAAGTCATGAAATCTGATGAACTCCAAGAAGTCATTAACTGGTTACACAACGATGTAGATAAAGCTGTTGATGATGCCAATGATGTAGTTGCCAAGCGTCAGTACAAAAAAGTCTTCGACAGCTTAGAACTATTAAAAGAAATGCTGCTCATGAGTGAGTCCAACAAAAACCATGTACAGATGCTTGGCTATCGAGATGATACAAACAAAGTTCAATGTATGGTGTCGAATGTTGTTGGCTTAAACTTCCAAGAAGTGAATGAACTTGCTGATGAGATATTCTTGGTTGGTGACTGGTTCATGTCAGTTACAAACGTTGATGGAGATGAAAACCACAACGTAAAAATCTATGGACCATATGAGACAGACAAGCAAGCAATGGAGCATGCACGTAAAACCTTGTCAGTAACAACGTTCAGAATCTCTGTATGAGCCCAGAAAGCCCCTCAAAAGCAAACTGGTCCAAGTGCGTATTATGTACGTTATGTTAAATGTTGTTTGGTATTTATAAGGCAGGTATCTTTGTGCGATGCCCTGCCTTTGTATTGTGCCGATATTCTCTAATTTATACTGTGTATTTAACCATACTGGCTATTTACCATAAAATACCTAATAACCAGTGATAATAATCTTCGATTTTAACCCTGGTATTAGTTAGAGATTAACCGCCAGCAAATTTAACTTTGTAGCCTTTCTTTTCAAGGTGCGCTTTGATCTTGTCGCGCGCGTCACCTTGAATTTCGATGTTGCCATCTTTTACTGAGCCACCGCAGCCGCAAACTTTCTTGAGTTCTGCTGCCATTAGTTTTAATGGTGCGTCATCTAGGTCTAAGCCAGTTACGACAGAAACGCCTTTGCCTTTACGGCCTTTGGTTTCTTTTTGGATTCGAACGATACCATCGCCTTTAGGACGTTGGACTTTCTCTTCTTCAGGCTTAATGCGACCTGTTTCTGTTGAATATACTAGGCTCATAATTTACTTCTTTTGTTGCTCTGCTTTTTGTTTTGCGAGTAAGTAAGCTTCTATATGGCGTTGGATTGCAACCTTGCCGCCTTTGATTAAGCGACCGTTAAACATGCAATACCACGCATTAGGCTCACCGGTGTCATTCTTGATTTGGTACCCGTTGAAGTTTTCAGTCGAGCCACCAGTTCCTCTCGACTTATTTAATGACATGAATTCTTTTGGATCAATAATAGATGCGGTATCAATCCACCAATCAATACTCTTTTTCACGGCAGCTAGGTTGCCCTGAATAACGTTGTTTTTTAACTTAGCACGCCAAACTGTGTTGTTAGCATCTATCGATTGAAGATGGACGCTTCGGTAAATTGAATTAGCCATATCTATTAATCATCTTTCTGTTTTCACTGCATTAATCATAAGTATACTAATAATGATATCAAGCATAATATGGTAAAAACACCTGTCGAGGTATGGTAATTTGAGAAAAAAAGTCCCTATTTTAACTGACTCTGTGATAATTAATTCATTTGTTGAAAAATTAAACAGCAACGCGACAATAGAAATTATAGATGAGTTGACAGGATTTCAATACTCTCGCAATTCACTGTTGGGCATTTACAGTGATTGGAATCGCTATCATGCGTTCTGTACCAAACATCGTATTAACACACTTCCCGCATCTATAACCGCTGTTCGTCGTTTTCTTGAAACGGAGTCTAACGATAGAAAATACGCATCGCTAAAACGTTACACTGCAACGCTTAGCATGTTACATACTGTGTTGAGCTTTGCTAACCCGATCAAGCACAGGCAAGTTCGCTTTACCCTACTCCACTTACAATCTCAAATGGCCGGTGACGCTAAACAAACCAATGCTATGACATCTGTGCATCTCACTGATTTGAATACGTTACTCTCCCATGAGAAAGCAAACCTGAAAGAGATCAGAGACATTGCTATTTATAACGTGATGTTCGAGTGTGCTTTAAAGCGCTCAGAGCTTAAGTTGTTATCGATGAGTGATGTTGAGTACGTTGAAGATCATTACCAAGTAACAGTCAAAGATTCAGCTTATCAGTTGTCACAAATAGCCAGTGTTGCACTTCAACGTTGGCTTTCGTTTACTGGTATACAAGATGACTTGCCAGTATTTCGTGCGATAGACAAGCATGAGAATATTGGTTTGCAGCCTTTAGATGATTCGTCCATCTATAGGATATTGAGAAGAGCTAGCGACTTACTTCAACTGCCAGAAAATCACCATTTCTCTGGAAATTCGATTCGTGTTGGTGCTGCACAAGAGTTGTCGAAACAAGGTCTTAAGGTTAGAGAGATTCAGGACTTTGGTCGCTGGCTTAGCCCTGCCATGCCAGCCCAATATGTGGGTTTCACGGGAACGGCTGAGAGTGAGAAGATGAAGTTTAAGGCGCTAATACCTTGGCAATAAACGGTTCGTAATTACTTGGATATAAGTTGTGGCTAAATGATAGATTCGTAAAAAACGGCTAGCTTTAAAAACAAAAAGTGCCTTGGCGAAAGCTTAAGGCACTTTTGGGTTCAGCTCTAAGTGAACGAAAACGAGTTAGAAACCTAAGAAAGGCTTGTTCTCACGCAGTTTTCTAAGAACTGGCTGAATTTGTGGCCGTCATGCTCAACCATTTTAGGGAACATGGAGATTGGCGTCATACCTGGGAAGGTGTTGACTTCGTTCAGGTAGATCTCGTTGTCTTGCGTTAAAAAGAAGTCGATACGAGACAAGTGACGAAGCTTCATCTGGGTGAAGACTTTTCGTGCGCTGTCTGCAATCAATTCACGCTGTTCGTCAGTTAAATTACTTGCTTCAACTTCAGTGATCGAGTGGCTGTCTGCACTGTACTTCTCTTCGTAAGAGTAAAATGCGCCATTCGGTGCAATCACCTCACCCGGCTTGCTGATGTGTAGCTCGCCATCGATTTCATAAGCAGCAATTTCTAGCTCTCTAGGCACCACTGATTTCTCAATCAATACTTGGTCCGAGAAAGTGAACGCCTTGTTGATAGCCTCGCTTAAATCTTCTACTTGGTTAACTTGGTAACAACCTACAGAAGAACCTTGACGAGCCGCTTTCACAAACACTTTACCCCACTTTTCAAATGCTTGAGTTGCTTGTGAGTGAGCTTGATCATTGTTGTCTGATAAGAACAGGTACGGCGTGTTTGGAATACCAAGTGCGTCGTACCAAAGCTTTGACGTGATTTTGTTAAAGCTGTTGTTGCTTGCTTCTGGACCACAACCTAGGTATGGAATTTTAGCCATTTCAAACAGTGATTGAATGTCACCTGTTTCACCTGGGAAACCGTGTATGCAAGGCACAATGAAATCGACTTTAGATGCTAAATTGTCACCGCGTAAGGTTTGGTCGTTAATATCAAGATAAACCAATTCACCTGAATCAAGACACCAGCCTTCGTTCTTAATTTCAACTCTTACAACGTTAAAATCTGCAACGCTATTAAGTTGTTCAAAAAGGTAATTGGCTGAAACTAAAGATACTTCATGCTCTGAAGATCCACCGCCGCAAAGTAGAAGGATGTTTGTGGTGTTCATGGGTAAATTCGGTCCTTGAAACTAGGAGTACTGACTTCAATGATAAACAAAAGTCGAGATAGGTACAGTGTTTTGATTGTTAAAATTGCGTTCGAAAGATCGAGCGATTAACTATTAAACAAAACAGCGAGTCTTAAAACAAAAGAAGGAGCATTTGCCCCTTCTTTATGAATCAAAACTTAGTTCAACTTGTTAAGCGTTGGGTATTCAGAGTTCTTGATGTCATCAATGCTCTTAACGAACGGCTTCAAGTTTTGGAAAGTGTTCGGCAGTGTTGAGATTGCCTTTTTAGCTTCTAAGCGTGTTGCGTAGTCACCATAAAGTACCGTGAACCACTTAGTGCCGTTAACCATTTTGTAGTTTTCCCAAACTGGTTGAGAAGTCGTAGGTAGCATTTTCACGAAAGAATCGACTTTACTTTGGCTGCCAACAGCAACAACTTGAACTGTGTAACCAAAACGTTGGTTCATGTCTTGTTGTTTCTTGGTTGGGCCTGTCACTACTGCAACTGGCTTAGCTTTAGTCGTTTGAGCGACTTTCTGTTCAACAGGTTCGGTTCTGATAACGTTGACAACATTTTCTTCAACAACGCTTGTTTGCTCAGATTGAGATACAACTGGAGCTTCAACTTTTGCCGTTTTGTACTCTTCTTGATAACTATCTGAAGTGACATTGGTAACGTAGTCGTCAGATACACACGCAGCCAAGAGCAGTGGCAAAGTCACAATTGCAAATTTTTTCATGGAAAGCTCTATATCCTTAATAATAATTACTATAAATCATGCCGATACGTCGGTTTAGAATCAAGTTAACTTTGGGATTATACACCATTAGTGGGTGACCTATTTCACAAACTTTATGCAGTGTTTGCTTATTCATCTGAATTCGGTGAATTTGCCATCAACCTGTGAGTGCAAAGTAAGTTACGATGAACTTACGTGCATTGCTAGGATATGTCTATGAATCATCTTGATCCCCTACTTAAACCCCGTTCAATCGCTGTTGTTGGTGCTTCTCAACGAGAAACACGCGCAGGATATATTGTTATGAACAATTTGTTGCATGGGGATTTTAAAGGTGCGGTGATGCCGGTTACGCCGAAATATGATTCAGTGGCCGGTGTGCTTTCTTACAAGAACATTTTGTCGTTACCGATTGTTCCTGACCTCGCAATATTGTGTACCAATGCGACCCGTAATGTCGCTATTTTTGAAGAACTGGCTGAGAAAGGTATAGCCTCTGTCATTGTGCTTTCTTCAGACATGCAGCAAGAAAGCGATAATGGTGAGACGTATGATGAACGATGCCTAGCGATTGCCAAAAAGCACAACATTCGAGTGTTGGGTTCCAATAGTTTGGGGGTGATTGTCCCTTGGTTAAATTTGAACGCCTCATTCTCTCCAGTGACAGCATTACCCGGTAAGATCGCCTTTGTTTCTCAGTCGGCAGCTGTGTGTACCACTATTCTCGATTGGGCTAATGACAAAGAGATCGGTTTTTCGGCGTTTATCTCTATAGGCAATGGTAGCGATATCGAATTCTCGGAGTTATTGGATTATCTCAGTACCGACTCTCACACCGAAGCGATATTGCTTTATGTAGACAGCATTACTGATGCGAGGCGCTTTATTTCTGCAGCGCGTGCGGCTTCGCGTAACCGACGAATTTTGGTGTTGAAAGGCGGTCGAACGGCGAAAGGCAGAGCCGCAGCAATGGCTCACACTGGCGGTGCCGACACATTAGATATTATTTATGATTCTGCAATCCGACGCAGCGGCATGCTACGAGTTAAGAACTTACATGAACTGTTTGCTGCGGTAGAAACACTGACTCATTCAGTACCATTGCGAGGCGAGCGCTTGGCTATTGTTACTAATGGTGGCGGCCCTGCGATTATGGCTGTGGACACCCTATTTGACCGCGGTGGTAAGCTCGCAGAGTTTTCAGAAGAGACACTTGATAAGTTGAACAAGGTTTTGCCATCGAGTTGGTCTCATAGCAATCCTATCGATATTGTCGGCGACGCTGGTGATCAACGTTATATCGACACTATAAACATCTTACTCGATGGCGATGAAGCAGACGCGATTCTTATCATGCACAGCCCTTCAGCGGTCGCACATTCCGCTAAAACGGCAGAACGAATTATTGAAGCGATTAAGAAGCACCCTCGCCACAAGCGCTTTAACATCCTGACGAATTGGTCTGGCGAGCTAACAGCAAGGCCCGCACGAAAGCTGTTTACCGAAGCGGGTTTCCCAACTTATCGGACCCCTGAAAGCTCTGTGGTCGCATTCATGCACTTAGTCGAGTACAGACGTAACCAACGTCAGTTAATGGAAACGCCGACCACTGCAGAAAAAGTACACATTGAAGATCTAGCAGATGCGAAAGGTTGGATAGAAAGAAAACTACTGGATAAAGATACAGTTAGCCTTGATACTCACCAAAACAGTCAGTTTTTCAAGAGCTTCAACCTCGATGTGTTACCAACTTGGATCGCTTCTGACCCAAGTGAAGCGGTACACATCGCTGAAACGATCGGTTATCCCGTCGCAGTAAAATTACGTTCGCCGGATATTGCACATAAGTCAGACGTACAAGGCGTGATGCTCAATTTGCGAAACAGCAGTGAAGTTGCCAATGCGGCTCAGGCAATTCTCGATCGTTCTCAATTATCCTTCCCTAGAGCAAACATCCACGGCTTGTTAATTCAAGGTATGGCTAAGCTCGCGGGCGGCCAAGAGTTGCGTATTAAGGTTACAACAGACGAAACCTTCGGCCCAATCATATTACTTGGACAAGGTGGTTCGGAGTGGGATGAGTCGATTGATGCCGCAGCTGCTTTTCCACCGCTCAACATGACACTGGCGCGTTACTTGATTATTCGAGCGATAAAAAGCGGCAAGATTCGTCTACAAAAACTCCCTAACCCCATCGATATAGAAGGTTTGTCTGAGTTATTGGTACGTATATCGCAAATGGTAGTGGATTGCCCTGAAATACATGATTTGGATATCCATCCAGTACTGGCCAATGGTGACAAGTTCACGATATTAGATGCCGATATCATCTTGAAAGCGTACGAAGGAGACCCGCAAGAAAGGTTGGCCATTCGCCCTTACCCAGTCGAGCTTGAAGAACGTATCCAGCTAAAAGATGGAACCGAAGTGTTGTTACGCCCTATTCTTCCCGAAGATGAACCGCTTCATGCTGACTTCATTAACCGTGTGTCTAAGGAAGATCTCTATAAGCGTTTCTTTAGTGATGTCGGTGAATTCAATCATGAGGCGTTGGCGAATTTCACTCAGATTGATTTCGATAGAGAAATCGCCTTTGTGGTCGTTCGCGAGGAACAAGGCGTTCCAGCGATCATCGGCGTGTCCCGTGCGCTGATTAACCCTGAGAACACGGACGCCGAATTCGCAATATTGATTCGTTCTGACCTTAAAGGTGTTGGTCTAGGTCGCATTCTTATGACCAAGGTTATCGACTATTGTCGAGCAAAGCAAACTAAGCAGATGTCGGGTATGACGATGCCAACCAATAGAGGGATGCTGACACTAGCTCAAAAGCTCGGTTTTAAGCTAGATATCAGTTTTGAAGATGGTACTGCAGATATGGTGTTACCGTTACTTTAACGCCCACGTCTTTTTAAGATGTTGGATGCACCAAGACTTGGCGTCGCCCATTTTGTTGCGTCGCCAAGCCATAACGATATCAATAGGCTGCGGCTCGGTACCGGAGATCTGCTGTAGAATGCCAGATTCAATCAAAGGTTTAGCGACACTATTCGGCAAAGTGCCAATCCCTAGTCCTGATGTCAAAGCCTCTACTTTTGCAGGAAAACTTGTCACAGTTAATCGTGGCTGTTTTTCTAGAATATTGATGCTTAATGCTGGCTGATCGCGAGCGGTGTCTGCAATGGCAATAACCCTGTAACTTTCTCTCGCCTTTTGGTCGAATTCACCAGAACGTTTGTGAACATAGTGGCTTGATGCCGCTACCCAAACCATTTCCATTTTACCGATAACGTCACTTTTCATGTCGTTTGGGATAGTGTCAACCTTTGGGCACACCAGTAAATCTGCTCGGCCGTCTGAAAGGGATTCCCAACACCCTGCTAAGATCTCTTCTTGCAAACGAACGCGTGTTTTACTGATTTTTCCTAGTTCATCTACCAGCGGAAAAAAGTTAGCAATCGGGATAATACCATCAAAGGCGATGGTCAAATCGAGCTCCCAACCATTGGCTAGAATGCTTGCCTCATTAACAAGGCGTTCTGTTGCTCCAAGAATTACCCTACCTTGCTCAAGTATCAACTGGCCCGCTTCTGTGAAGTTTGCACGATGTCCAGAACGGTCAAAAATCATGATGTCCAGATCTTGTTCAAGCTTCTGGATTTGATAACTGAGTGATGAAGGTGCTCTGTCCATTTCATTGGCTGCAGCGGCGAAACTTCCACGTCGGTCGATGGCATCTAATATGTGTAATGCTTCAAGTGTTATTGGACTATGCATCAGTTTCCTACTTTATAAATGAGAGGTTAATCACAAAAATGGAAGCATTCACCAGATAAATGGAACCATTAAAGGTCTTTTAATACAATGAGTTATACGGTTTAAGCGTATTTTTAATGACAAAAGTACAAATAAATTGAAATGCAAATAATAGTAATTATCATTTAGATCCAATATTATCTTTCCCAAATCAAGATAATACTATGGAATTAAGGTAACTATCAGATGTATAAGCAATCCCTACTCTCTGCTTCAATCGTTTTAGCGCTTTCATCAACATCAGCCTTTGCTGAAGATTATGCCCTATTTGACGAGGTTGTTGTATCTTCGACTCGTACTAATCAAACACTTATCAATACAGCAGCTTCTGTGACGGTCATCTCTGACGAGCAAATCGAAGAGAACATGGCAAAAGATGTTAATGAAATCTTCGAATACACTCCGGGTGTAACGATGAACTCAAGCTCTCGTCAAGGTGCACAAACTATCAATATTCGTGGCATGGAAGGTAAGCGCGTTAAGATCTTAGTAGATGGCTCATCGCAACCAGGTTCATTTGATGGTGGCCCTTACGCATTTATTAACTCTAGCGGTATTTCAATCGATCCCGATATGCTGAAAAGTGTCGAAATTATCAAAGGTGCGGCTTCAAGTTTACACGGAAGCGACGCTATTGGTGGTGTTGTCGCCTTTGAAACTAAAGACCCTTCTGATTTCTTAAAAGATGGAGAAGACTTTGGCGGTCAAGCGAAACTGTCTTACTCTTCAGAAGATAACTCTTTCAGTGAGCACGTTGCATTAGCTAATCGATTCGATGACCTAGAAACATTGGTAGCCTACACTCGTCGAGATGGTGAAGAGTTGCAAAACTTCCCTAACCCTAACGACTTAGAGAACTACGCTGTAGAAGGTCAAGATACTTCAGCAGATAATCTTTTGGTTAAGTTGCAATATCAGTTAAACGAAAGTCATCGTATCGAGTTTTTAGCTGAGCTAATCAAAGATACTTCAGACTCTGACATCTACCACTCAAGCTACGATAGCTATACAGGTGCTGATGACACAACGCAAAATCGATTCGCTATTAAGCACATTTGGTTCGCTGATGGCACAATTGCCGATACTGTAACGAGTAAAGTATCGTACATTTCTAAAGAAGAGAATGGTGTAACTAAGCGCTTTAAACCTGCAGGCCCAGGTATGCCACCTTGGGTACCAGCTAACAACGACAACTTACAAACAAAAGACTACGAGTACACTGAAGATAAGCTTGAAATCGAGACTCAGCTAGATAAAGAAATTAACAACCATTACCTAGTGTATGGTGCAACTTATACACATAGTGACATCAGCAACACCAATATGGAGTATAACTCTGATCCTGCTACTGATAACCAACTTTATGTATATACTCCAGATGCTAAGGAGCAAAAATTTGGCTTGTTTATTCAAGACGAAATTAGCTTAGTGAATGACAAACTTATTGTTACCCCTGGTGTACGCTTTGACTATTTCTCAACTGATCCTGGTAACAACACCACTGAGACGTTGAGTGATTTCTCAGATTCTGCGGTAACTGGTCGTTTAGGTTCAACATACAAACTTACAGATACAGGCACTATTTTTGGCCAAATTAGCCAAGGCTTTAGAGCCCCTTCTTTTGATGAACTTTACTATACATATGATAACCCTGGACATGGGTACGTAAATGATCCAAATCCAGATCTTAAATCAGAAACCAGTATTTCATACGAGCTAGGCTATCGTCACAACACTCAAGCTTCATCATCTGAAATCGCGGCCTACTACAGTGACTACGATGACTTTATCGAGACAGTGGTTACGAAAAAGGTTGGTGGAACAACGCACTATTCTAACGTTAACTTGGATTCGGCAACGATAAAGGGGATTGAATTCTCGAACACGTTACTTTGGGATGTCTTGGTTGGTGCGCCTAAGGGTATTTCAACTCACTTCGTAGCTTCATACACAGAGGGTGAGGACGGAAACGGAAATGCACTAAATAGTGTTAACCCTTGGAATGCGGTGTTAGGTCTTAACTATGATGCGCCAAACCAAAATTGGGGTACTAGCGTTAAGTTAAACTACACAGCTGACAAATCTGGTTCAGACATCAACTTCGATGACGAAAGTGGCGGTAACGCAGGCCAGGCTGAGCTTCCAAGCGCAACAGTTGTTGATTTAACAGCTTACTACAAACCAATGAAGGATCTGACGATTCGTGGTGGTGTGTTCAACTTAACTAACGAAGAGTACTACCGTTGGAATGATATTCGCGGTGATGATGAACTTTACAAAGAGAACACTCAAGCGGAAAGAAACTACGGTATTTCAGCTAAATACGAATTCTAACTCGTTAGAAAACTTAACGACAGAATCTGATACAGCAGAAACTAAAAAGCCAGCTTAATTGCTGGCTTTTAATTTATTTCACTAAAAAATTGTATAAAAAAGGTAATAAGTGAAATTACTTCTCTGCCATCTCTTTTTTAACCATTACTGCAGCAGCAACGATGAAAGTGATGATTAGGCCTAGTTCCATGATTAACTCCAAAGAAAATTAACATTAAACATATAATTCGCGAGCATAATAACACAGCGGATACAGAATGATACTTTTTAACCACTAATTTACTTTTTATTCGATTAAGATCAAAAAAGATGCCCGAAAGCATCTTTTTGTAAGTTAACTATTCATGAAACAACTAGATCAACCAGGGAAACCATCAGGATTGGTTGACTGCCAACGCCATGTATCTTCAGTCATTTCAGTCAGTGTACGTGTAGCATTCCAGCCGAGTTCTTTCTGAGCTTTGGCTGGGTCTGCCCAACATTCTGCGATGTCACCCGGGCGACGCTCGACAAGCTTATAAGGGATATCTTTACCGCTCGCTTTCTCAAACGCTTTAACCATGTCTAACACACTTGAACCGTTACCCGTACCAAGGTTGTAGATATGAAGACCGTCTTTGCACCCTACTTTCTCAAGCGCTGCGATGTGGCCATCAGACAGATCCATTACGTGGATGTAATCGCGAACGCCAGTCCCGTCTTTTGTTGGATAATCGCTACCAAATACAGATAGGAATTCACGGCGGCCCACTGCTACTTGAGAGACAAATGGCATTAGGTTATTTGGGATACCTTGCGGGTCTTCACCTAGCTCACCACTTGGATGTGAACCTACAGGGTTAAAGTAACGCAGCAGTGTAATGCTCCAATCAGGATTGGCTTTTTGGAAATCGGTTAAACACTCTTCAACCA
Organism: Vibrio sp. 10N.261.51.A4; assembly: GCF_041471945.1. NCBI lineage: Bacteria > Pseudomonadati > Pseudomonadota > Gammaproteobacteria > Vibrionales > Vibrionaceae > Vibrio > Vibrio sp. 10N.261.51.A4. The sequence goes on along the minus strand of NZ_JBFRPJ010000013.1, from coordinate 38,993 downwards.
TTAGTTTACTACGACCATATGGGTTGGTAGCGCTTGTTGGGAAGTCTTCAGTAATTGGCACACTTGCAGGATCACCGTATACCGTTGCTGAAGAGCTAAATACCAAGGTTTTTACACCCGCATCACGCATTGCATCAACAAGAACTAAAGTGCCGTTTACGTTGTTGTCGTAGTATTCAAGAGGCTTTTCCACAGACTCTCCGACGGCTTTCAGACCAGCAAAATGGATAACCGCTTCGATGTTGTGTTGCTTCATAGTTTCAGTCAAAAGCGCTTTATCACGAACGTCACCTTCAATGAAGTTGGGACGAACGCCCGAGACTTTTTCGATGCGCTCTAGAACGCTTGGTTTACTGTTGTACAAGCTATCAAAAAGTACAGGTGTCATACCTGCGTTGATCATCTGGATACTTGTATGGCTACCAATGTAACCCATGCCACCTGTAACTAAAACATTCATGCTTAGCAGACCTTTTAATTAAAAATATTCAACCTATCACTTATGATACAACAACTTAGGGTGAGCTCACAAACACCGGTGCCTATTTACCCTCACGAGCGAACACAAACTGACCTTTTCCTTTGCGTTTCGCTTGGTACATAGCCTCATCAGCAACCTTTAGAATCACGTCAATATCACGCTCTGAGCCATCAACTAAATTGATACCTAAGCTCGCCCCAACATGAAGTGAACGCTGTTTATAATTCACTTCTTGCCCGATCAGATCCAACAATCGCTCGGCTAACTTCGCTAATAAGACTTTGTTTGTCTGTTTAATAATAAGAACAAATTCATCACCCGACAAACGTGCAACCAAATCCCCCGCTCTTACCTGAGATAATAACCGGTTTGACACTTCTTTAAGGATTTCGTCACCCGCATCGTGACCATAGTTGTCATTCACTTCTTTGAAGCCATCCAAATCCAAGTAAATAACCGCAAAATGCTGATTTGAATAGTGGCTCGACGTGACAACATCATCCATAACCTTATACAGCTGCGCTCTATTCGCTAACCCGGTTAATGCATCGTGATGAGCCAAGTGTTCGAGTCTTTCCATCTCTTTAACGTTGGATAAATCAGACAGCGTTAATACCATATCAAACTCGTCTTTCTCGTTGTCTGAGGCAATTCGATTCACTTTGACAAACATTGGAACTAACGTGCCGGACGCGCTTTTCTCCCACACTTCGCCTTGCCATTGACCATAGTTGTCTAACGAACTGCGAATTGTCGGCATCAATGATGAAAATTGCTGCCACGAAAATACTTCAAATGGTGTTTTGCCCACCAGCAGATCAGAGTGATAACCGAGAAGTTGTGTGATCGCCGGGTTAACCATGGTTATCACATTGGATGAGTTGAGCACGATCAAGCCGTCTTTACTGTTTTCGAAAACACCCGCAGCAATACGTTGGCGACTCATGGCCGTTTCTATGTCGGTGACATCTTGGATTGCATAAAGAATACGACCATCTTTTGTTAAAGAACGACTGCTCACACGAAGCCAGCGTTTTGATTGAAAGAGATCGGTGGTTTCCAGCAATTCGTCATTAAGTTCAATATTGGCATCAATAACATCTTGTAAGTAACCCGTTTGCTTGGTCGCGATCAACTCTTGGATCAACAAATTCTCAAGAAAGGCTTCCGAGCATTTAAAAATATCCCGAGTAGCTGCGTTCGCATGAAGAATGAGCCCTTTTTCATCCACCACCAACAAAGAGTGCTGAACGGTTTCAATGACCTCATTTGCGAATGATTTTTCTTCTTGTAACTTGTCTAACGTAAAATTGATTTGGTTATCGCGATGTTGAAGCCTTTCTAACATGGTATTGAAAGCTCGAACCAGATCGCCGATTTCATCGCGGTTCGTTACGACTAATTTAGGCTGCTTCGAACGACGCTCAACAAAGGCTTGCATCGCCTCATTGAGGTCAAACATCGGTTCGATAATCAAGCGTTGCACCAATTTGACCACTACTCCGCCTAACATCACCAGAAACAACAGGTAGACGACCGCAACCTTGAAAATACTCGTTAAGATCGAATTAAACGTCTCTTTCGATATTGTTACTCTCAAGTTCGCGATCACTGCGCCATCCAGTGTCACTGGAACGAGCAAGAAGATGAAATGCTCAGAGATGGCAAATTGATGATCGGCGATATCGTCTAATTCTTCTGCGTTTGGCCTTGGAACCAGAGTGTTGCTCACCTGATAGCTGGCAAAAAGCTGTTCGTTGATGTCATAGAGCTTCACTCTAACAATATCTTTATCTGCGACGAAAGCTGACAATATTTCCTGAGCCGATGACTTGTCTTCAAATAAAATCGCGGCTTGCAAGTTATAAGCAACACCTTGTGCTAGCACTTTAACACGCTGAATAAGACTCTCTTTCTCTCTCTCAAACGTGACAGTGTAATTTACCGATTGGATCGTTACAAAAGTGACTGCGATGAAGATGATAATGGGTAATATCAGCTTGTTTTTAATCGATATGTTATTAATGAAAGACAACATTATTGGCCCTCCACTATAGCGATTCGTAACAGGTTCGAGCCAATGACGTAGTCACCGCGCCTTGCGTTCTCTAGATTGATCTTAGGTTTGAGCTTATTATCGATGTGCGTGAGTTCAATGATTCCACCTAAGTCCGTAAAGTTAGGGATATCACTGATTGTCACAGTATGTGGCGAGTGCTCTTGACTAAGAAATTGGTCATTTTTACGGTCAGACAAATACGTAATATCACACTTAGAAGTAATCGACTGTTGAACTCGGATAGCGAGCGAACGAATAGATTTCCCCTCGGTAATTGACGTTAGCACTTGGCTTACCTTTTCATCGCCAATCACACAAAAGTTCACAGCGTTCATTGAGCTTTCATCATTCCAACGTATAAAATTCGCAATTCTAAAAAGGTACACCGCTTTCACTTCATAAGGTTTGAAGCTAGCAGCTGAGGTGTTCAACGGCACAATAAGCATCGTTAAAGCCGCTAAGCCTAGTTTAGATAAGCCGAGCTTAATGCGGTGCTTAAGCCATTTAGAATTCATGAGAGATCCTCACATATACAGACTCTTGGTTGACACAAATCTCGGTAAGTTTTTGTGTCACTTTCGAAGCCGTTTCCATTTCGACATCTAACATAGACAACTCTTCAAGGCTCATCGACATGAGCTGGTCTAGAGAGTTTTCTTGAGCAGAGACAAAAACAGGTATCGTTAATGCTAGTCCTAAGCAAACCTGGCGGGATATCATGTGCTCACCTAATATACAGATAGATATTAATCCTTTAATCAATAGTTCAACTATATATGAAATGCCATACTGGTAAATCTACGGTGTCGAAAGTTTGAGTTAGGTCACTGTTTATTTATGGTATTTATAAGACCGTCATTACTTACCTCAACGTAAAGGATTAGCACCACGTGACAACGAAGATTTTGCTTAATTGCGACATGGGAGAAAGTTTCGGCAATTGGAAGATGGGCGATGACGAGTCGGTCATGGAATGGGTCGATATGGCAAACATCGCTTGTGGCTTCCACGCGTCTGATCCGCACGTTATGTCCAAGACGATAAAACTGGCGCAGCACTATCACACCCAAATTGGTGCTCATCCCGGTTATCAAGATCTCGTTGGTTTTGGTCGCCGTTCTATTCCACACACCATGGACGAAATCAGTGAGCTGGTTTGTTATCAAGTCGGTGCATTACAAGCCCTTTGCCGCTATCACCATACCACTGTTGGCTATGTGAAACCTCATGGCGCTCTTTATAACGATATGATGGCAAACATTGATGTGTTCAATGCGGTAGCCCAAGCCGTCGCTGAGTTTAACATCCCGTTGATGATTCTCTCTTCATCAGACAATCAACAGTATTTGGATATTGCTGACGACCATGACTTGCCTCTCTTGTTTGAAGCGTTTGCCGACCGTGCTTATTTAAATAACGGACAATTAGCGCCACGTACTCAAAAAGGCTCGGTTTACGTCAATCAAGACGATATCTATAACCAAGTTATGCAAATCATTAACTATGGCTCGGTTACGACTTTAGAGGGCGAAAGACTGCCTATTGAAGCTGATACTATCTGTGTTCATGGTGATAACCCTCAATCCATCGCATTAATTAGAAAAATCAGACAAGACCTCAACGCTTTTAATTAGTATGAAGCGTGTGATTGGTATGACGCATGGTCTAATCGCTCGTGAGATCTAATTGATTTGTATTGGCTTGGACACGGAAGTGAGACACGCCAAGTAAGCTAAAAAAGGCAAGATAACAAACGTATGGAAACGAAATGACGACGAATCAGATTGAATTCAATATAGCGCCAGTCGCGGAATGCAGCGTTTTGGTGACCTTGACGCTATCGCCTTCAAATAATCAATCTAGCGCCGAATATGCGCATTACATGGCTCACTTTTCCGATGCCATTCGCCAAAATTTAGCATCTGTGTTGATGAATGTGACACCGGCTTACCACACAATATTGGTCGATTACCTACCTTACCGCATATCAGAACAGCAGCTCATTGAACAGCTCAATAATTTGTTGAGTCATGCTCTATCGTCCTTTTCTAGTGTTAATAAAACTCGTAATACGATTGAGCTTCCTGCCTATTACTCACCAGAAACGGCGCTCGATTTAGACCGATATCAAGACAGAGGCCTATCTCTGGAGGATATTATTCAATATCACACCTCACAGACATACAGCGTTAGTGCGATTGGGTTTACGCCTGGCTTTGCGTTTATGTCTGATGTGGTTAATGAGCTTGCTTTGCCCCGCCACTCGACACCACGCTTAAATGTGCCCAAAGGCAGCATCGCCATCGCGGATACTAAAACAGCTGTGTACCCTTCGGATTCACCGGGCGGTTGGAATATTATTGGCAATTGCCCACTTCCGTTGTTCGATCATAGCCAGTTGAAGAATGCCGATATCACGCAAAGACCACTGTCTCTGCTTAATGTTGGTGATACCGTCCGTTTCATAGCGATTTCAAAAAAAGAATTTGTAGAGTTAGGTGGAGGCATCGTAAATGGCTAAGACAAAAACTAAACCAACACTGACAGTGATTAAGCCCGGCCCGTTGAGTTTGATTCAAGACTTTGGGCGATTTGGTGTTGCTCATCTTGGATTAACGCAAGGTGGACCGGTTGATGACTACTCTTATAGCTGGGCCAACCATCTATTGGGCAACCCAGTCAACCAAGCGGCGTTGGAAATCACGCTTGGGCAATGTGCGTTACGAATCGATTTTGATTGTGAGATGGCACTATGCGGGGGTGATTTACAAGCGAAACTCGATGGTAAACCACAGGCTAACTGGAACACTTTTCAAGCTTTTAAGGGGCAAGTTCTCTCATTTGGTTTGCCTAAAAATGGTCTAAGGGCGTATTTAGCCATTAAGGGCGGTTTCGATGTTCCATCAACTCTTGATAGCTGCTCTACAGTCACTCGTGAAAAGATTGGTGGATTAACGCAAGATGGCGAGCCATGCCAGCAAGGGCAACAAATCGCTTTTACCCAACACCAACTCTCTCATCCATTTAAAGCGTTGAGTGTTACCTTCCGATACACGCCTGATTACAATCTACCCGTGAACCTACGAGTGATTGAAGGCTATCAAAGCGAGCTATTCTCCGAGTCAGCAAAAGAGACTTTGTATAACGCGCAGTATCACGTTGACCAAAACTCAAATCGGATGGGTTATCGACTCAGTGGCGAACCCGTCGACTCGCCTGACATTTCGCTATTGTCAGAAGGCATTGCCTTAGGTGCGATTCAAATTCCACAAGATGGACAGCCTATCGTGCTGCTTAATGATAGACAGACCATAGGTGGTTATCCGAAGATAGGATGTGTCGCCAGAATCGATTTACCACGCTTGGCGCAAGCAAAACCTGGACATGCGATATCGTTTAGCAAGGGCGATCGCTTGGGCTTACAAGATGTTTGGTGCCAATGGGCTCAGTTTTTCGGCTATTAGTTTTTGCGATGTGTTATGTGCTAAATGCTATGTAGCTGAGAATAATCAACTAGGAAGATGTCATTTAGATGAGGTTCGGTATCTAAGCAGATGTTGAAATGAAGATTCGGCTTACCTATTACAGTAAGCCGAATTGAAGAAATTAAACGCAGTCGATGATGATAGACTAATTATAGGCTATTAAGCGTGATCTTGACCTGACACCTTGGCAAGCGCTTCTGGGTATCCACGTTCTTGTGTCAAATCTATCGCTCTGTTTTCAATATCATTTAGATTAAGTGACATTGTCACTGAGTGTGTGTCTTCAATAGATGCCGCCTCTGATACATCAAACCATTGCTCAGCGACCTTTTGTGCCGCTTCTAATGTTGAAGAAGCTTTTACTACTTCAAGTCGAGCATAGCGATCCCCACAGAATGAAACGTCTGAAGCTCTTAAGCTTGGATCGGTTCCCGGAATCTGTTGTGCACCAAACAAAGGTTTACCACCGACCAATGCAGAACTGAAACTTGGGATGAACTGAGACATATGCGTTATTGCCGCGCGAGTTCTTAATTCAAGCTGATCTTCACTCCAACCCGATACGATTTTCTTAAGCAGCTTCGAAGGCAACTGTGGCTGTGACGAGTCTGTTGACGATGAAACAAGCCCACCCTCAAACAGAGTAATCCCTTCTGTCATGCCGTGAAGTTGGAACACACCATCAGCATACGGCGTTAATTGCGCCATGCCTTGCGGTGTGCCTCTCGGGCCATGGAAGATAACTTCTGGCCACTCTTCCTTACATTCTTGCGAATATGGCCACTCTGTAACGTATGCAGCTTTAAACTCAACAAGTCTTTGCTGCTTAGAGCCAACAAAGTCATCTACGATACCCGTTTCAAACCCACTCGCATTAATCAAGTAATCGGTCGTTAGTTGGCAGCTTTGGTTTTCGGCATCGGTATAAGTCAAAGACCAACCTTGACCTGTCGACTCAACAGATTGTAATCGGCTGTTGGTTAACACAGTACAGTTAGCTTGTTGCCCCAAAGAGAGTTGAGCGGTCGCAGAAAGTCGGAATACGCTCCAGCCATACTCTTGGACCATCGCAACAGGATACTTTAGGGTCTCTAAATCCGTATGCTTGGCGAAAGGAATACACCAATCATCAAGCGATGTTGGTTTCAGAGGCTGTGTTTTCGCAGAAAGTGCTAATAAATCTTCTTTGCTGTACAGCTTATAATACTCTTCCGGATCACCGAGCACTTGGTTGCTTTTATCTTGTTTAACAAGATCGGCATAAGCGCTTTTGATTATCTTGAGACGAGGAAGCAGATCCAACGGCTCTCCACCATCACTGTGCGGAACGGCGATGATTGTCGGACGAATATTGATCGTATGAGGGAATAAGCGGACGGTATCAATTGACTGTGTGAGCAATTGAAGACACTGCTCTACAGAAATATCTCGATACAAATTGCCGCCAGCGTGCAGGTGGCAAATTGGTGGACCATTAACCAAACTCGGCCCTTTTTCTAAGATAGTGACCTTAAAACCCAACTCACTAAAGTGAATCGCGCTCGTTGTTCCGGCAATACCACCACCAACAATGGCAATAGAAGGTTGATTTGTATCCGTTTTGTTGTGGTTCATCGTGTTCTGTAGAATAAGATTAACTGCCTCTATTCTACTTTTGTTCTGCGATGAATTAAAACACATTTTTATCAAGGTCTTAGATAGGCGGGATTTAATATCTATGTAAAAAACATAAATAATCTCTTGACTCAATAACTCCAGATAGGGTTTTAAAGGTTATTCTAACAGTCAAATTTGTCCTAAGTGACGCCACATAAAGGCTGCCTCAGTACTCTTAAAACATAGCGGTTAACTTATCCCTAAAGTTATCCACCGTTTTTGTGGATAACTGTTGATAACGTTCTTGCTAAGTTGCGCAAACCCTTTGTTTACAGGGACTAACCGCTGTTCATTAAATCGGCATTATTGGGTAATTAGTTTTAAAAAATGCTAAAAACAGTGGAATCTAAGGTGCGATATTTTTTACTTATGCTACCGGTTGGTTAAATAAAAAACGGTCTAAAGCGACGTATTATAAATAGTGCATGACTAAGTATAAATAATCTCACTTTTAGACCGTTTTAAGCGCTTGGCTAGATCTCGCTAACGACTAGCCAAAATCCTTGTTTACTGGTGCCAACAAACGTTTGATTAAGCTATTCACTACCGCGGCTAATGTGATGAACGTTAGCACCGGTAGCGCTATCCACAACATCGGGTGAAGTGAAGGTTGTAACTCAAAACCAAAGTTCATCACTCCTGCCACGCTGAGCTCAGAACCAAGGGCTGCAATTGAGCCTGCGACTAACGCCATTAAACCGTACTCACACCAAATAGTATTGAGAATTCGCTTCTTACTCGCGCCTAATGTTCGATACAAGCGTATCTCTTGTTGTCTTTGAGATAAGCTCAATCGCAATAGAGTGAAGATAAGCAACAGCCCCGCCACCACACCTAACGCCGCAAGTACGGTAATCGACCAAACAATCTGCTTAAGCAACTCTTGGATCTTGCTACCCATCTTACGAATATCCATCAAACTCACGGTTGGATGATTTCGAGAGAGTTCGTTGAGCATCTGATTGTGTTGTTCTTCTAATCTGAAGCTCACTAGCCAAGTAGAAGGGATTGAACTCAAGACATCTGGAGTAAAAATGAAGTAGAAGTTCGGCTTCATTTCTCGCCACTCGACTTTGCGGATGCTATTCACCTTGGCAGAAACATTCTGGCTGTTGATTGTGAATGACAGCTCATCGCCAATCTTTAGATCCAGTTGCTCCGCGACATCCGATTCTACAGATACGCCATGCTCTTGTGTCCAGCTGCCTTCTAATACTTCATTGTACTTAGGTAAGCTATCTCCCCAAGTGAAGTTGATCTCACGGCTTAGTGCGTCTGTTTCGCCTGAGGTATCGCTGTATTCCGACGCTTCAACACCGTTTATCGTCGTCAGTCGTCCTCGGATAATTGGAAACGCTTGAGTACGCTCTACTTCGTTTGCATCAATCGTCTCGAGATAACTGTCTTTCTCATAGCTTGCAATGTTAAGTGCAAACGCATTTGGTGCGTTCTCGGGTAAGGTTTGCTGCCAATCTGACAGTAAATCACTTCTTACCAACCAGATGATAGACAGCAACATCAGTGAAAGCGCTAAAGAGCCAAATTGAATCCCCGTCGCTAAAGGTGTGCGATTAATTCTGCTCAATGCTAAACGCATAGACGTAGATGTCGGCAACTTGCCAACCAAACGCAGAACAAGCGTACTAACGACCGCAAGTACTAAGAACAGGCAAGCGATACCCGCTAGAACTATCCATACCAATAGATTGTCGCCATACATCAGCATCATTGGAATAATCGGTACCAGTAACAACAAATATTTCTTGTAGCTTTCATTGGACTGGTGACTTGATTGGATAACGCTGATTGCCGAGGTATTGACCAAGCCAATTAACGGGATACCAAGAGCAGGAACACCAATTAAGATGCTTGATAAAATCGCCAAGATTGCAGGTTCAATACCATAGCTAGGAAGTGGCGTTGGTAATAAGTCACCCAGAGGTATACGAAGCAAAAACTCTAAGCCGATACCGATAGTTATTCCCAGTACTGCACCGATAACCACTAATAAAGATACCTGTACAGACAACCATTTAACGATCCACTGCTTGCTTGCACCCAAACTCTTAAGCATCGCGATGGTTTTACGGCGACTCGCAACATAATGTTGGCAAGTGAGTACCAAAGTGGTCGCAGCCATGATCACAACAATAGCAACGGTTAACGAAAGATATTGAGTCGTGCTTTCGAACATGTCGTTAGTACGGCTCGCAGAATCTTGAGTACGCCAGCGATCGCTTGGTGTTAATTCTACGCTGTCTTGCGCGGCTTGCAGTTTTGTATCATCACCGTTGAGAAACAGCCTAAAACTAACACGACTGCCCGGTTGAATCGCTCCCGTGGCATCAATATCGCTTGTATGAATCAGAACGGCTGGCATCTGTTGGAATGGGTTAAAGCTTAAGCCTGGTTCTTGAGTGATTCGTCCAGTTATCGCTAAATCGGCATCGCCAATAGTGACAACGTCACCAATCTCAACCTCTAACTGTGCAAATATACGCTCGTCTAACCAAAGTTCCCCTGGCTCAACATGGTTACTTGATGCTTTATCAGCACCCACTAAGATCATTTCACCGCGTAATGGATAATTACTTTCAACCGCTTTCACCGTCACTAACTGCATCGAGTTGTCACTGAATGCCATGGTTGAAAAACGAGTCAACTGAGAGCTTTCTAACTGTTCAACTTGAGTGAGGTCTAATAAGGATTGTGGAACTGGGTTTGCTGAGATAAACACGATATCGGCAGTAAGCGCATCTTTGCCCTGCTTAACAATTACCTGCTCCATACGTTCGGCCAACGCCGACAATGCAAATACACAAGCAATAATAAGCGTTAAAGCGATTGAAACTGGCCAAAGCTGACCGTGTCGAATCTCTTCGATACTCCATGAAAACAGGCGTTTATTCAGTCCGTTTGATGAATTCAATTTAGACTTCCTCTATCTGACCGACATGCATCTTGAGTGTTCTTTGGCAACGTTGTGCAAGCTTAGGATCGTGTGTCACCAAAACTAAAGTTGTGCCGTGGGATGAGTTCAATTCAAACAACAACTCAACAATTTTGGCTGCCGTTTGTTGGTCTAGGTTGCCTGTGGGTTCATCGGCAAAAAGAATTTTTGGCTTAATCATAAATGCGCGCGCCAACGCGACCCTTTGTTGTTCACCACCAGATAGCTGCGACGGTAAGTGATCAAGCCTGTCTTTCAAGCCTACTGATTCAAGCAGAGCAGTCGCGCGTTCGATGTCTTCGTCTTCTCCCTTTAACAAACAAGGTAACGTGACATTTTGTAGCGCTGAAAGACTTGGAATTAACAAGAAGCTTTGAAATACAAACCCTACCGATTCACTGCGGATCTTCGCTCTTGCCTCGTCATCAAGCTGTGAAAGTGGCTGTCCTAATAAACTGATTTCGCCTTTCGTTGGTACATCAAGACCAGCAAGCAGCGTCATTAAGGTCGATTTACCCGCGCCAGACGTGCCGACAATCGCGACAGTTTCGCCTTCACGAATATCGATATCGACGTGCTCTAGGATTGTTAAATGTTCTTGATTAGTAGACACTGTCTTCGAAACAGCTTCTGCTTTAATGATGGATGTATGCATGACTCGACTAATTTCCTTTTTATTCTTTATTTTATTTTCAACCGCTTCTTTGGCTCAAGATACCCGCTTAGATTCTAAGTTACTGGTCCTTGGTGATAGCCTGAGTGCTGGTTACAACATGGACATCAAACAGAGTTGGCCAAGCCTGTTACCAGACGCGTTAGCAAAGCATGACAAAACGGTAACCGTGGTTAACGGGAGTATTTCTGGTGATACAACGGGCAATGGTTTAGCCCGCCTACCACAATTGCTTGAAGAACATGCTCCAGACACCGTTCTTATCGAACTTGGTGCGAATGATGGACTTCGTGGTTTCCCACCTAAGCTGATGTCTGCAAATCTTGAGCAGATCATTGAGCAGATAAAAGCTGCGGGCGCCAAACCTATAATGATGCAGATTAAAATCCCACCAAATTACGGAAAGCGTTACAACCAGCAGTTTGAATACGTTTTTGCAGCGCTTGCTGATCAACAAAACGTGCCACTTTTGCCGTTTTTCCTAGAGCATATCATCCTCAAACCTGAGTGGATGATGAACGATGGACTGCATCCAAAACCAGAAGCTCAACCTTGGATTGCTGAATTCGTCGCCGAAGAATTATATCAGTATCTTTAAGTTTTAATGGTCTAGCTCAATAAATTTTACACAGCTTTACGTTAGCCTGAGTGCATATCACCGTTAACTGTAAGGTTATTTATGCTGATCGAACCTGTTATCAAGGGTGTGGTAGCCAAAAGCGCTCACCCTCTTGGCTGTCAAGAAGCCGTAAAGCAACAAATCAAGTTTGTTAAGAGTGCGCCGCAAATCAAAGATGGCCCTAAACGAGTACTGATTATCGGCGCTTCCTCAGGCTTTGGCCTTGCCGCTCGTATTGCCCTTACCTTTGGCGGCGCAAAAGCTGACACTATCGGCGTCTCATTCGAGCGCGGTCCAAACGAAAAATCCCTAGGTAGTGCTGGTTGGTACAACAACATCTACTTCAAAAAAGAAGCCGAACGAGAGCAACGCACTGCTATCAACATCGTTGGCGACGCATTTTCGCAAGAAACACGCTCACAAGTTGTCGAAGCCATTGAAACCTACTTCGAAGGTGAAGTGGATCTGATTATCTATAGCTTAGCTGCAGGCGTTCGTCCTAAACCATATTCCGATGAGTTTTGGCGCTCTGCCACCAAACCTATTGGTGAAAGCGTAACTGGCGCAACCATTTCTCTGGAACACGACAACTGGGTCACCAACACGCTTGAAGCCGCGACGGAAGAAGAAGCCGAAAGCACACTCAAAGTGATGGGAGGCGAAGATTGGGAACAATGGATAGATGAGCTCATCAACGCAGAATCTATTGCTCCGGGTTGTAAGACAATCGCGTTTTCTTATGTGGGTCCAGAAGTCACACATCCTATCTATTTAGACGGTACATTGGGACGCGCTAAGATCGACCTTCACCAAACCAGCCACGCTCTTAATCTAGAGTTAGCTAACTTTGATGGCAACGCTTACGCGGCGGTATGTAAAGCCCTAGTCACTAAAGCGAGCGTTTTCATCCCTGGATTAAGCCCTTACTTACTTGCTTTGTATAAGGTGATGAAAGAGAAAGAGACCCACGAAGGTTGTATCCAACAAATGCAGCGTCTGTTTGGCAGTAAACTTTATGGTCAATCCAAAGTACCACTTGATGGTGAGCGATTGATCCGTATGGATGATTGGGAATTAGACCCAGAAACCCAAGCGCACGTAACTGAACTGCTAGAAAAGATGGACGAAAATAACTTCCAAACCTTAGGGGATTACCAAGGGTTTAAAGAAGAATTTCTACAATTAAATGGGTTTGCTCAACCATCGGTAGATTATAGCCAGAAACTTAATACAGAAAATTTTATAAAGTTAAAGCCTTAATCTAAAATTATCTCATTACTGAGACCCGGATTCACATTTGAAAACCTCTGCATAATTGCGGAGGTTTTTTCGTGCAACATTTCTTATACTTAGTTAACGTAAGATTCACAGTTTTCTTTGGTTCATCATAATTAACACAGGATGTGTTGATGCATTTAGCATAATTGACTCGGAGTCATATGAAGAAAATAAAAACTCTCGATTTAGATATCCCAGACGATATGGAGCACGGTTGGCAGAATATTGTCGACCTCTTAGCTCAAATTACTCAAGTGCCCGCAGCACTAATCATGCGTGTTCACGCCAATTACATTGAAGTTTTTTCAACCAGTCGTAGCGAGAACAACCCATACAACAAAGGTGATTCTGAAACGCTGGGGAATGGGCTGTACTGCGAAACAGTGATGGAAACTCAACGACAGCTTCTTGTGCCTAACGCGCTTGCCGATCCTAAGTGGGACAACAACCCAGACATCAAACTCGGCTTAGTCTCCTATTGTGGTATTCCATTACTTTGGCCTAACGGTGAACTGTTTGGCACCATTTGTATCTTGGACTCGAAAGAGAATCACTACACCCCTACTTATATCAAACTGTTAGAGAGCTTTCGGACTTCGATTGAATCTCAGCTTAAAACCCTATTCCAACACGCCAAGCTTACCCAAATGAATCGCGACCTAAAAAACCGCGTTTACAATCGCACTAAAGATCTCGCGAGCCTTAATTACTCGTTGAATCAAGAAATTGATAAACGAAAAGCGGCTGAACAGAAGATTAACTTCCAAAAGAATCACGACCTCGGCACCGGCTTTTTAAACCGAAACGCATTTGAATCTCGCTTAAACCACAAGCTACTGTCACAGAGAAGGCTGACAGACAGCTCATTTGCAGTCGTTCATATTGGTTTTACCAACGGTAGACGCATACAAGCACGCTACGGCTATAACGCGTTAGACCAAGTGCTTGTTGAATACCGAAAACGCATCGACTGTATTTCTGATATCGATGTATTAACTGCACGCCCTACTTCGGTTGACCTCGTATTGGCGTTTAGCGTTAAAGGTTTACACCATCGCCTTGAAGAACTTTGCCAGACGCTCGTTAAAGTTGGTCATTCAGAATTCGACATCGAAAGTGACAAAGTGCATTTGCACGCGTTTATTGGGATTGCAATTACGAACGACGAAGATGACGCGGAAAGCATTCTGCAGAAATCTTCTGAAGCGATGTTAGCCTGCAAAGATTCAGGACAAAAGTTCGCTTACTACTCTCAATCCCATACCGAAGAACAAACTCACATTAATAAGATCGAAGGCTATTTGCTTCAAGCCGTTCGTAATGATGACCTTATGCTCTACTTTCAACCCAAAGTTAGCCCGTTGACGCATCGCTGGGTCGGTGCTGAAGCTTTGCTTCGTTGGCGACATCCTGTTTTGGGTGATATCTCTAACGAAACCCTGATCCACATGGCTGAACAAAACGGTTTGATTTTCGAAGTGGGCAGCTTTGTTTTACGCAATGCGATTGAAAAAGCCAAAGAGTGGTCCGAATACGTTGAAGATTTCAAGATGGCTGTGAATGTGTCTGCAATTCAACTCAAGAACGTACACTTTGCGGAACAAGTGGTTCACCTACTCGAAACCTATCATTTAGAGCCTCGTTTCTTAGAGCTTGAAGTTACGGAGAGTGGACTGATAGCAGATGAAGTGGTTGCCAAGAATACCTTGGGATCTTTGCACGATATTGGCGTTACATTGTCACTAGATGACTTCGGTACGGGCTACGCCTCCTTCAGTTATCTGAAGAAGTTCCCATTCGACACCATTAAGATTGATAAGAGCTTTATCGACCAAATGCTCAACTCACACGAAGACTCGGAAATTGTTCGTTCTATTGTCCAAATTGCCAAAAAGCTCGACTTAAAAGTGACGATTGAAGGCATAGAAACGGAGGTTCAGGAGCAATTTATTATTAATGAAGGCTGCGATGTGGGCCAAGGTTACCTTTACGGAAGACCAATGCCGAGCCAAGAATTCGAACACAGCTTAATCAATCAAAACTATTTGGGGACAACTCGTTACGCTTAAAGCGAAAAAGAGCAGTTAGTTTTGGATTTAGGCCTACTTTCTCTTTACTCTAAAGGTGGTGATTTTTATAATCGCCGCCTTTCTGTTTTTATCTTTCCCCTTATATAGGCATTCCTCGTTATGGATCAGTTGACTGCAAAGCTTAAAAAGCTCGAAAAACAAAACTACCGTGCATATCAACAAATTAAAGGTCAATACGACTTTGCTGATTTTGAATTACACATCGACCACATCCAAGGTGACCCATACGCGTCAGCCTCTCGTTTTCGTGCAACGCGCGCGTGGTCTTTGACCGGGTTAGATTGGCTGAAAGAAAAATCTTACGAATACCAAGTAGCCGCTCGTGACTTTATCGCACGTAGCTTCTCTGAGTTCGCGAAACAAGAGTCGACCGTTTCTATCGCGCTGACGGGTCAAACCGTATTAGACAACACAGCTGTTGTATTCACAGACCACGGCATCGAAATTCGTTTCCGTATTAATTTACCAGCTGATGGTCGTAGCATTCTTGCTAAGAAAGCGAACAACATCATCACTTTCTACTTACCGAAGTTTATTCGTCGCGCGACGCTTGAGCGTGAGTTAAACATCGATGCAATGATCAAACATTGTGAAGCCGTTGAAGACCAAGAAGCGCTGCGTGCTCAATTGGATGAAAACAACCTAGCCGCTTTCGTTGCAAACGGCAGTGTGTTACCTCGTATCGCGGGTAACTGCGACCTTCCAATGAAAGACGCGGTACCTTTCGCGGCTCCAGAATCATTGAGTGTTACGTTAAATACTCCAAACCAAGGTGACGTGACCGGCCTAGGCATTCCAAAAGGCATTACGCTGATCGTTGGTGGTGGTTTCCATGGTAAATCGACACTGTTGAACGCCGTTGAACGTTCTATCTACAACCATATTCCTGGTGACGGTCGCGAAGGCATTGTAACTGCGATTGATACGATGAAGATCCGCGCTGAAGATGGTCGATGTGTGCACAGCTTGAACCTGTCAAACTACATCAACCATTTACCAATGCAGAAAGACACATCTGACTTCAGCACACAAGATGCGTCAGGTTCTACGTCTCAAGCGGCTTGGTTACAAGAATCGATTGAAGCCGGCGTTCAAACTCTACTTATCGATGAAGATACGTCAGCGACTAACTTCATGATTCGTGACGAGCGTATGCAAGCGCTAGTGTCAAAAGGCGATGAGCCAATCACACCACTTGTCGACCGCATTGGTCAGCTTCGTGAAGAGATGGATATCTCTACCATTGTTGTAATGGGTGGCTCTGGTGATTACCTAGATGTCGCGAACACTGTGATTCAAATGCACGACTACCAAGCGGTAGATGTGACTGAAAAAGCAAAAGACGTGATTGCTCAGCACCCTACTCAGCGTACTAACGAATGTGAAACTGCTTTAGAAACGTTTGTACCGCGTTCATTGAACCGTGCTTCACTGATGAACATTCTGACTGACGGTAAATTCCGTGTTAATGCTAAAGGCAAAGAGTCACTGCGTTTTGGTAAAGAGTTTGCAGACCTTTCTGCGCTTGAGCAATTAGAATCACCGTCTGAAGTGAATGCGATCGGTTGGGCTTGGTTCCAATTCGCACAAACTCCAGGTTGGTCAAACAACCCTGCTAAAGAGTTTAACGCTATTTTAGAAAACGAATGGCACGCTAACATGCCTAACTACGGTGACCTAGCGAAACCAAGAACGTTAGATGTGATGGCTGCTCTGAACCGTATGCGTAAATCTCAGTTCAAGCCTTCGAACTGATTTCGTTAAATATCGGATTTATTGTGCTTCTAGGTTTTTGAAGTTTTAATCTTCTAATTTACTAAAGCTTCTAAGCCACTAAATAAGCAAATTAACCTTCTACGGCTCTCATTCTGAGGGCCGTAAATTTATCTAACCTCTTTTGACCTAACCTCTAGTGTCGTCAAAACTCTTGAACTTTATAAATTCATAAAACCAATCTTTACATCAATTACTTATCATCTTTTGTAATGAGAAAATTAAAGGCACTGTTTACCGCCATCTAATGCTGTCGATCCCTCAAAACATGACACAGCTTTTACAAAACCCTAGTGATATTCAGATAAAGTCCCGATTCGACAAGTGTAACCAAATGTAACAGACCCTTGAGGCTTCAATGAATCATAAACGCGTTAAGATGCGTGACCATAAAATCGAAGTGAACCTATTCAAAAACCGCGTAATCGTCGCGTTTTGTGGGATCTTGATGTTCACTCTTGTCTTAGTCGGCAATCTATACCGACTTCAAGTTGAAAATTTTAAAAGCTATCAAACTCGTGCCGATGGCAACAGAATCAAAGTATTACCTATCGCCCCTACTCGTGGACTTATTTACGACCGTAACGGCGTGTTGCTTGCAGAGAACAAGCTTGTCTTTGATCTAACCATGATTCCTGAGCAAACCGATGATGTCGATGCAATGCTCACCAAGCTAGACAAATATGTCCCCCGTGATGCAGAGCAGATCGCTCGTTTCAAAAAACGCTATCACAACACCCGCCGTTTTAAATCTGTGACTATTCTAGAGAACTTAACGGAGGAAGAGATCGCCAAGTTCTCCGTGCACCAGTACCAGTTCCCCGGCTTATCTATCGATACCAGCTTAAAGCGTTTTTACCCGAATGGTGAGGTGCTTACCCATGTTCTTGGTTACGTGGCGCACATCAATGATAGCGATCTCAGAAAGCTTGAAGAACAAGGGATAGAAGCGAATTATCAAGCTACAACAATCATAGGAAAACTGGGTGTTGAACGTTATTACGAAGATATTCTGCACGGCACCAAAGGTTATCAAGAAGTCGAAGTAAACAGCCGTGGGCGAATAGTCCGAACCATTGAGTACGTGCCGCCAGTAGCTGGTAAAGATATCGTGTTAAATATTGACCTTGAGCTGCAAAAATACGTCTTTGAGCAACTTGATCACCGAACTGGAAGCGCGGTTATTCTCGATCCGAAAGACAACAGCGTGTTGGCGATG
Source organism: Vibrio sp. 10N.261.51.A4 (assembly GCF_041471945.1). Taxonomy (NCBI): domain Bacteria; kingdom Pseudomonadati; phylum Pseudomonadota; class Gammaproteobacteria; order Vibrionales; family Vibrionaceae; genus Vibrio; species Vibrio sp. 10N.261.51.A4. Next base: position 20,710 of record NZ_JBFRPJ010000013.1, on the reverse strand, counting down.
GCATCAAGCCCGAGTTACGACCCTAACCTATTTGTCGACGGCATTTCGAGTAAGAACTACCAACGTTTATTGAATGATCCGGCTCACCCGTTGGTTAACCGCACCACTCTAGGCGTTTATCCTCCTGCCTCAACCGTTAAACCATTTATGGCTGTGGCAGGACTGCAAGAACATGTCATCTCTGAAGATACCATCCGTAACGACCATGGCGTTTGGAGAATTCCTGGCTCTAAACGAAACTCTAAATCGTGGCGTGACTGGAAACGTTGGGGTCACGGACCTGTCGATGTCACTCAAGCCATTGAAGAGTCGGTAGATTCATTCTTCTATCAAACCGCTTTCGATTTGGGTATTGACCGAATTTCAAGTTGGATGAACCGATTTGGATTTGGTGAACCGACAGGCATTGATATCTATGAAGAAAGTACCGCCAACATGCCGACTCGAGAATGGAAGATGATGCGTTATCGCACCCCTTGGTATCAGGGTGACACAGTTCCGATTGGTATTGGCCAAGGTTATTGGACATCGACACCTATGCAACTTGCTAAAGCAACGTCAGTATTGGTTAATCATGGTAAGGTGATGCCACCTCATATCTTAAGAGCCACCTTAGATCACGGTGAAGATTTCAGTACACAACAACTTGTCGAACCGGAGCCAATGCCCTCAATCACCGAAGTACCGGATAGAATTTGGGATGTGCCAATCAATGCGATGCGACTCGTAAACCACGGTAATCGAGGCAGCGGCAGACGTGCATTTAAGGGAACTGAATACACGAGCGGCGGTAAATCAGGAACTGCACAAGTCTTTGATCTTGCGAAAGACCAGGTCTACAACTCGAAGAAACTCGCTAGACACTTGCTTGACCATGCGCTTTACACGGCTTTCGCACCGTATGAACACCCTGAATATGTCGCAACTGTGGTTATTGAACACGGTAACGGTGGCTCAAAAGTTGGTGCGCCTTATATCCGTAAAGTACTCGACTATGCCTTTGAACATAAAAGTGGTGAGAGCAAAGATCACTCCTAACACCAATAACTTAAGTCGCTACAGCACATAACGTAGTTACCCAAAACATAACGTAATAACGACAAAGCCCCACTTGTGTCACTCACAATGTGGGGCTTTCTGTTTTAGGGTTCTAAGCAATTAGACAGCTAAAAATGCCTGTCGATTATGAGCTTCTTAATACATGCCATGCTTCACAGAGCGTCTGAAATTTTGCGGTGTTGCCTTCGTCTCTGTCCGGATGCCATCTCAATGCCAGTTGTCGCCAACGTTTTCTAATTTCATGGTGTGTCGCGTCTAAAGGTAACTCAAACAGGTTCAATGCTCGACTTCGATCCATATCGAGTTCATCACCACCAACATACTTTCTATACCGAGTCCAAAATTCGTTCAACAGCCTTTTGACTTCACCTTCATCCGCTTCATAGTTAACCCAATTAATGTAGTATTCTCGAAGTGGGTCTTGATGATCGATGCTGTGACTGCTTCCGTGATAACGACCATTCATCAATTCGATGTCCATCGCTTGGACTTGGAGCCAACCATCTGGGTGTAAGGTTTCTTGAAGCTGATAAAGCGCATTCATGATAAGGAAGTTCTTTTTAAACAACTCTTTCTCAGGCACAGCATCCAACACTGGCACAAACCCAAGATCGTTCAGATGAGCTGCCAATGTGTGTACTTTCCATCCGCTTGGCTTTTGCTTAAGCACTTCCATTATCGGCCAAAGCAATGGGTTTTCCATATGGCAATGAAAGTTTGCTCTCACATCTTGATAATTCGACATAGTTGACTCAGTTAGCTTCTCTGAATTAATGGATTTCTAGAACTGTGGATACTATAAGTAACCTGTTTCGCATCCGTTGCGTATCTTCTTTAATTGAAAGCGATTTTCTAAGATTTGTCGAGCTTAAGGACAAACAACTTTCTAACGTTTGGCTTAAAGGCACCTTTTATCGTCAAAACTGAGTACCATTTCGTTGAATACAACCATTAGGGCGTGTTGACCTTTCGCGGTTAAATTTTGTTCGAGATAAAAGCGTTTTAATCGCGGCGAGAGAGAAGTAGCCTAGTCATTCTAAGCAAATCTCCCTCAACAAAGAGTAAAACGCTTTTAGCCGAACCCTTCGGGCAGCGTTTGCTGGTCATTTCTACTACGTTATCGGCTTCTCATGTAGGCTAGCTACACATCAAAGCCTCTGCCTTGTATAAATACCCAGCAACTCGCTGCAAAAATCAGCTCGAAAGATCAACACGCCCTAGTAATAAAGCCGCAATTCTTTGGTACGGATACAAAAAAGGTCAGCGACTTAGCTGACCTTTCACATCTATCCCAATTTTAGGGACGAAGCATTGAACTGACTAGATAACGCCAAGCTCTCTTAGACGTTCCATTAGGTATTCGTTTGCTGTGTACTTTTCAGATAGCACTACTTCTGGTTTCGGGTGAAGGAATAGAGGCAAAGAGATACGAGACTTCTCTTGGCGTTCACCTGATGGGTTGATTACACGGTGAGTTGTCGATGGGAAGTAACCACAAGATGCTTCTTGAAGCATGTCACCGATGTTGATGATCATGTTACCGAAGTCACATGGAACATCTAGCCACTCGTCATTTTGAGCTTTAACTTGAAGGCCCGGCTCGCTTGCAGCAGGAAGAACCGTCAGTAAGTTGATGTCTTCGTGTGCCGCAGCGCGGATTGCACCTGGCTCTTCATCACCTTGCATTGGTGGGTAGTGAAGAACACGAAGCAGAGTCTGTTCACTGCCGTTGATCATTTCTGATAACGCAATAGAGAATTTCTCTTGTACTTCTTTAGGAGCATGAGCTTCAACCCAACCTAGCAGCTCTTGAGCAAAAGCATTCGCACGTTGGTAGTAATCTAGAATCTGTTCTTTCAGCTGTTCAGGGATTTGGCCCCAAGGGTATACGTGAAAGTACTCTTTGATGTCTTTTACAGTGTGGCCTTTAGCAACTTCAGACACTGAAGGTGGAAAATATCCATCTTGTGTTTCAACATTAAAGTGGAAGTTCTCTTTCTCTTCAGAGATGAAGAATTGGTACCAGTTTTCGTAAATTGACTCAACAAGCTCTTTCGGGATTGGGTGGTTCTTAAGAACACCAAAACCAGTTTCACGTAGAGAGCGAACAAATTGTTCTGCTGCGTCGTCAGCAAGGTAATCGACAGTTTCCAGTTTCATGACTTTCTTTCTTGTTATGTAGTAATAGAGCGATTTTAAGGATCGCTTTGTTGTAAATCAAACTTTTGTGAAACTCTAGCAACCGTTTGTCTAGATACTGGGCGATAACACCACTTTTCAACAAATCTGGTGATTAAGACCCAATTGAACACTGTTCATTATTGTGTAACACTATTAAAAACTTCGACGAGAGATCTTGATATGACAATCACGCCACTTGCTCAAAATCGACCATTGCTGTCATTGACGACGCTGTATCTGACTGTGTTTCTATTTTCAGCGTTCGCTCCCTCTTCAAGAGCGGTGTGGATTGCCGAAATTGTCCCAGCGCTCGCAATATTGGTGGGTATTTGGTGGTTATCAACAAAGCTCACCTTCACTAAGACAGCTTACGTTTTGATGTTTATCTGGCTGATTTTGCATACGATAGGCGCAAAATATACCTTCGCGGAAGTGCCATTTGATTGGTTCAATAACATGATAGGTTCAGAACGGAATAACTTTGACCGTGTCGCGCATTTCTCTATTGGCCTTTATGCTTACCCACTCGCTGAGTACTTGATTCGTAAAAAACTGGCTCAACCGGTGCTGGCATGTTTCTTTGCGCTATTTGCGATTATGAGTGTTGCTGCAGGTTATGAAATTATCGAGTGGTGGTACGCGGAGATCGCAGGTGGTGATGAAGGTATCGCGTTCCTTGGCTCACAAGGTGATATTTGGGATGCACAGAAAGATATGCTGTGTGATACGACGGGCGCAATTGTTTCGCTATTACTTCTTAAGCTTCAAGGGCGTGTCAGAGCTTACTGAGCTCAATTCTTTACTCTGAGTATCAAAAGCAACGTTGAAATGCCACACACAAACTGTGCTGTGGCATTTTTAGTTTCAACATTATTTTCTCGTTTATAATGATTGGTCGTTTCATCGTGACGGGTTATTTCATCGTTACCTTGCCACCAACAAACTTGTAGGCTGGCGTACCTCGAACCAAAGTGTCTCGCGCAAATTCAATCCCGCATTCAGGGCACACACATGGTTTTGTCGTGAAATCTTCAACGATACGCTCCTTAAAACATTTCACGAGTGCACCTTTGCCACCTTTCCGATACTTAAAAAGCTGCGTTTTACATTTGGCACAGAAAATCTGAACCGTCTTGGTCGGTTGTTTCTTGTTTGGTTTAGCCATAGAAGTTAATGATTGAACTCTTTATTTCTTAAGTTTAGGGGCGACAAGAACCAAGCTTATCCCTAGAAGTATAACGGTTGATGAGACTATAAATTGCATGGTGACAGGTTCAGATAACAATAATACACCACCAAGTGTTGCGATAACTGGAACAGAAAGCTGTGCAATAGACGCCACCACCGTATTCAGTTTTTTCACTACGTAATACCACAAACTATAACCGATACCAGAAGCCACAGAGCCCGATATAATCGCGTAAATCAAACCTTTCTCAGTGATAGACACTTGCGTTAACGCATTCGGTATCAAAACTAATAAGCTCAATGCCACAAGGATAACTAGCGAACTGAATCCAAAGTTAGCGGTGGTCGATTGCAGTGCGTTTGACGATTTCTTTCCTGCCAATGTGTAAATACCCCAACCAACTCCGGCCAGAGACATCAAGATAATAGAAACTAAGTCGGGTACTTGAGTCGATTCCGTTGGCATTAACAAGTAAACAAGCCCTGCCACAGATAACAAACACCCGCCCCACTCAATGAGTGACATTCTGTTGCCAGAAAGCAAGTGCGCGGCAATCATCGTAAATTGCACTGCGACAAACAACACCAGCGCACCAAGACCTGCGCCAAGCTCTAAGTAAGCAAACGAGAAACCAAACATATACACGAGCAGTGACAGTATTGATGTTAATTGAAACTGTGATTTGAGTTTTGCATATGCCGATGTGTTGTTTGTTAACTCACGTTTAGACTTAGATTGGGAAGATAACGTTAATAAAATCAGAAGCGTAAGCGCACCAGATAAGATGCGAACGATCGAAAAGCTCAAAGGATCAATCGTTTGATCCATTAAGGCCCAGCGACACAAAACTGAATTAGCAGCAAATGCCACCAGCGTAATAAATGTAACCATCAGAGTTTGCATCGTTTTTTCCTAAATGAGTTATTTGGTCCTAACTGAGTTTTCTTGGATTTCAATCAACGTCAGGCTTCACCCAAACTTGGCTAAAGTCGAACCAACCTAATGCATTACATTTCGCGTTTTGCAACGTACCACATTGATCTTTATTAACGCCTAACCAGCAATGGAACATCGGGATCAATTGATTGCTTTGGACCAGTTGTTTACCTAACTGTCGTGCTGGGAATTGCTCGAATTCACCAGAACGCCAACGGTCAATCATGTAACACCATTGGTCGAAGTCCTCTGCCGGGCTAGATTCATCAAGAAAACTGTAGTCCATTAACCAGCCAGCCAAGGCGTCGTCTCTGTTATTGGCGATGCCCATAGGGTTAATCCAAACATCAACATCATCGGCGTGCGGAGGATCGGTTTCGTAACCGTAAAGATCAACATCGACGTTGTATTGCTTCAGCACCGTGACAATCGCCTTTGCAAGCGTTGGGAACATTGGGTGTTGGCATTGATACGCTAATCTTATGGTAGGCTTCGAATCTGCTGGTGGACAAACGGGCACTTTTAACTTTATGTCATACCAACCGGGTTTTATCCCATAAGCGTGTAACACGCCCAAATCGATAACAGTCTCTTTTGGAATATGAACAAACAGATCCGCCGCATTCAACGCGTTAGATAAAAACTGTGCCCATGCGGGATCTTGTGCAATACCTTTCTTTCTATTGAGTAGTAAATACGTGCAGCCAGGATCGAGTTCTACTTCATCGCTATCGCCACGGTCGGCCATAACAGGCTTAGATAGGCTTGGGTAAACCATTGAAGAATAAGCCTCATCCACCACCCAAACTTCAACGCGATCAATTAACGGTCTAAAACCAAAGTACCCATTAAAAGCGGTTAACACGAGTTGTTTCTCGTCGTTCTTTTCAATGCGATAAGGTCCCGTTCCAATCGGTCGAATATCGTAGTCTTCACCACGTAAAGTGATCGGTAATGTGACTTTAGCGACCGATTCCGTTAGTGCGAGGGGAAAATACTTGTCTGGACGTGTGAGAAAAACATCTACTACACAATTTGCAGGTGAAGAGACATCTTTGATATGCGAAAACATGTTGAGAGGTTCGAGTGCAAGCAGTGTATCCACAACATGATTGGTTAACAGAGGTTCCCCGTTATGGAAACGAACACCGGGTCTCAAGAAGAATCGCCATTGGTAATCGCTAATCTGCTGCCACGAGTGCGCAAGATCAGGCTGGAGCTGATCGTTTTCATCCAAACGCGTTAGACCACTGAAGACTTGGCAGGCGATGTGTTGCTCTGAACGACGCATAGACTTTGTCGGATTAAGCATGGATAGCGGACGGTAATAAGGCAAACGAATAACTTGTTCGCCTTCTTGATACTGTACACCCAAGTAGTTTTGAATAACTTGGGTGAGTTTGGCAGCATTGTGATCAAGCACTGACAGCGCCTGTCCAATTTTGCCTTCTTGTAAATAGCGTCTTGCTAGGTTCTCGCTGACATCACAACGATTCTGTTTAAAGATAAGTTGAGATAACTTCCCTCGACCAGCTGCAGGTAACCATTCTACCCACCCTTCTTCTTCAAGCTTGTTGAGTACCATTCGGGCATTACGACGGGTACAACAAAGCACATCCGTGATGTCGTCGAGTTGAACATCAGAATCTTTACCATCGAAGTATTCAAACAGGGTTTCAAATTGAACGCGAAGTCTTGGGCTGCTCATAAAGAGGAAAACTTATTCAAAGGACATTGAATTCAGTTTCCCTATTTTATGGCGTAAAATCAATATTACTGACACAATTTTATTGTGAATTATGAGTACGACATCCTAAGATGTTATTCAATCTTAAGGGTTAAGTGCTTTTACTGTAAAGGATTACATTACATCGCAGCCAATTTCATTAGCGATTTCACGGAGTTGCTGTTCATCGTCTAATTTTATCGACCATTTACACTCAGAACCGTTAGCTGAAATAACATTTGCCCCTTTTCCGATCAATTGAATTGCGTCAACTTGAGCTTGCAAAGTGACTCTATGCTCACCATCTAAACGAACAACCAACTCATGTGCGGTTGCGATGACTTTTCCACTTTTAAACGTTATGACCATGGGCTTCTCGGGTTACTTCTTTAAATACGAATTGCTTGTTCTAAGTACTGATTACTTCTTCTAAAGACAAAACCAGCGTACGACTGCCTAGTCTGTTATCTTTTATGTTTCTTCACGGCAATAGTTAAGCGGCTGGTACAAACTAAGCGTTGACGATCATCAGTGATATTGATCTGCCATACTTGAGTAGAGACGCCCAAGTGAATAGGCTCAGCAGTACCGATGACATGCCCTTCACGCATTGACCTTACGTGGTTCGCATTGATATCGAGCCCAACGCAATAATAGCCTTCTGGTACGCAGAAGTTTGCAGCCAATGAGCCAAGCGTTTCTGCTAGCACAACCGATGCGCCGCCATGAAGCATACCCAGTGGTTGGTGCGTAAAGTGACAAACCGGCATGGTTGCCACCAAAGAGTTGTCATTTACTTCGGTGTAAACAATGTTGAGGTGTTCAATTAAGGTATTTTTTGAGGTCGCGTTGAAGGTATCTAGGTCAACGGGCTTTTTCCAAATACTCATGTGGGTTCCTTAATTATTGATCTTGTTATCGCGTGCATAGCTTTTTCTATATTACTGGCTGTTAGTTATCTTTCAGCCCTTAGTTATTACGCAAGTTGATGTTAACATGCATAAAAACTGAATACACAGAGGATATTGTATGACGTCATGGATGAAGTTTGCCTCGCTTCTCACACTAGCAGGCCTAACCGCGTGTAGCGCTTCTCCGACAGGCAGAAACCAATTGCTGCTTTTTTCAGATAAAGACATGTCTCAGCTTGGAGCACAGTCTTTTGAACAAATGAAAAAAGAACAACCCATCAGCAAAGATGCCAAAACTAACGCTTATGTTCAGTGCGTAGCGAACAGCATCACTCAATATATTCCTAAACAAGGTTTTAGTGAATGGGAAGTTGTTGTGTTTGATAGTGACCAAGTGAATGCATTCGCCCTGCCTGGCGGAAAAATCGGTGTATACACGGGCTTACTCAAGGTCGCAGTCAATCAAGACCAACTCGCGACGGTTATCGGTCACGAAGTGGCACACGTTCTTGCAGACCACAGTAATGAGCGCCTGTCTCAGTCTCAAATCGCTAATACTAGCTTGTCTATTACTAACGTCGCGTTAGGCGCATCAGAATACAAACAGTATCAAGGTATGACGATGGCCGCGTTAGGGTTAGGCGTTCAATATGGCGTTATTCTACCGTATGGGCGAACTCAAGAGTCTGAAGCCGATGTTGTTGGTTTAGAGTATATGGCTCAAGCAGGTTTCGATCCAAACCAAAGTGTCAACTTGTGGCAAAACATGGCGAAAGCATCAGGGGGTAATCAACCGCCAGAGTTGCTTTCTACGCACCCTTCCCACAGTACGCGTATTAAAGATCTACAAGCAACGATAAAAACGCTTCCTCAATCAGGTTCACCAAGACCAAATTGCAAAGCGTAATCTAAGTAAGAATCGCCTAGCTGGTGTAAATACAAAAATGCCCTATCCATATTGGTTAGGGCATTTTCAGTTTCTTGCTTGCTAACAGTTCAAGTGCACTAAGCAGCTGGATAATTCCAACAACAGAAACTCACTCGTTAAGTACCAAGAATTTGTAATGGTAGGCTTAATAGCTGATCACCAGTAGATGCAAAATACCAGATAACACCAATCAAACTGCTCACTAAACCTACATACCAAACGAACGACACGACTTGCCCGTATTTGTCTAACGGTAACAAGTGACTGTGATGACGTCCTTTCCATTCAAACAGTATTTCAACACTGCCCATGATCAATAAGAAACCAAACAGGGTTAAATTCAACTGATAACTCAATACCACACCAGCAACGGCAGCCGCGACACAAAGTACAATGCCAAGCACACTGTTCATCGAGAAACTGATACTTTTAAGAACATGTCCGCCATCGAGAGGCAAAATCGGCAATAGATTGAACAGGTTTAATAGAGCATTAAATACTGCAAGGCCGGCAAAGAACATTTCGCCAGTCGCCCAATACAGCACCATAAATACTAACGACAATATCAGGCCGAACAATGGCCCCATGATTGAGATAACCACATCTTGCCAACGCGTATTAATCTTTTCATCGGATAACGCCAAGCCACCAAGAAATGGTATCAAATAGATCCCTTTGGTTTTCATGCCGAAGTATTTCATCGCTCTAATATGACCGTACTCATGGAACATTAAACAGGCGATTAAGGCCAAAGCGAACTGAATTGAAAACAACCATGAATAGGCCGCTAAACTCGCAGAAGCAAGTACGACCTTGATTAGCTTGGCGCTTTTAAGCGCTTTCATACCAAGCGACACCAACCCAATTAAGCTAAAACGCTTCTCTGGTTTAGGAGCGACAACAGGAGTTTGTTGTTCAATATCTTTGGTGTTTCGATTGCCTTCGGTAATGGTTTGCCCATTCACCGACGCTTTATACGTCATCTCAAACGGTTGCCACTGAACGGTCGATTCAACGTGACACTGCAACGTTTCTTCGCCAGCGCGTAGTGTAAATTCGTGTTTTCGGGCGTCTTCTTGGTCTGTGGTCGCATCTAATTGAGATACCAAAGTGTTATCCCAATACAACTGTTGCCACCCTGCCATTGCTCCTTCTAAACGAAGCGGTTTACCAAGAAACTCTATCGCGAGTAATTCCAAACTTAAAATTCCAATTTAATGACTTCTAACGAGTGTCGATATTATGCCGATTTAGCGAATGGTGGTAAACAGAAACAAAGTTGTTACATATTGAGCTATTGAACACTATTTATACCGCAACGATGCATAAACACTCTGGTCACACCTCCAACCACGAATAAATTATTGATTATACTTATATTATCGATGTTAAAGTGCCGCCCCTTTAAAACATAACCTCACAAAATAACAACTCTTTCTTTGACTTTATATAAAACATGAATTTAACATGCCATTTACATTAGAGCTTCAACACCAAAAATGCTCAGTGTGTTTTCAAACCATAATAACGAAATTCGATGCCCTAGGAGGGTCAAGGATGAAAACAATACAACGCTCTCTCGTTTCACTTTCAGTACTATTTGCATGTAACTCACTTGCGGCTGGTTTCCAAGTTGCTGAGCATTCTGCCTCAGGTCTTGGTCGTGCCTTTTCAGGTGAAGGTGCAGTAGCTGATAACGCGAGTGTACTAGCGAGAAACCCCGCCGCAATGACCCTATTTGATACAGCCCAATTTTCAGGCGCGGTTTCTATCGTTGATCCAGAGGTTAACGTTTACGACGTTGACGCTAACGAGCATTCAAAAGATGTTGCTCCATTACAAGTCGTGCCAGCCGCATATTACATCAGCCCAATCAACGAAAAATGGGCTTGGGGTATCGGTATGTTCACCAATTATGGTGTTGCTACGGATTACCCTGATGACATCTCGGCAGGTGATATGGCTGGTGATACGTCGCTCTTATCTGTAAATCTAAATCCAAATATTGCGTATCGCGTGAATGAATCATTTAGCGTTGGTGCAGGTTTAAACCTTGTGTATGCGGAAGCTGAACTTACTCGCCATAAAGGCGAGCTCGCTAACTTTGTTGGTGGAAATCCATCTGACAAACTTATAGGCATGACCGGTGAAACATTTGCCTATGGTTGGAATGTTGGCGCGATGTATGAGCTGAACGAAAACAATCGCTTTAGTATCGCTTACCGCTCTTCTGTTGATCTTGATTTCGATGACGGTGAATTTACCAGCTACGATTCAGGTAGAGCAACATCTCCCAAGGTTGATGGTCGTCTTCAAATCGAGCTTCCTTCTATTCTGGAGCTTTCAGCATTTCACCAACTTAACGAACAATGGGCAATCCACTACGGTTGGCAACAAACTGATTGGAGTACTTTTAAGGAGTTAAAAGCAACAAGTCCAGATTGTACTGACAACGGTGTAGTAGGTCAGTGCTTCTACAAACCTGAAAAATATGAAGACAACAATCGATATTCACTAGGCGCAACGTACCAACTAAACAGTAAGTGGACATTAAGAGCTGGTTACGCTTATGACGAACAAGCTGGTGAAGCAACTTTAAGCATTCCTGATAGTGATCGTATGTGGTATAGCGCTGGCTTCACTTATGTTTGGAGCGAAAATATGACTGTCGATGCAGGATTCGCACTTGTTGTAAGTGATGACGGTGAGTTCACTGAGACAAATGGCGCTCAGCAAGAAAGGACTTTCGAAGCAGAAGGTACCGCTTACCTTTCTTCAGTTCAGCTTAACTACACTTTTAACTAAATCAGGATCGTATCATGAAACGTAACTTTAAGATCTCTCTACTATGTTCAGCGATCCTGCTAGCAGGTTGTGGCGACAACACCGAAAGTTCGGTAACAAGTAACCAACAACTTGAAGCCTATCTAGAAACGTCTTTGGCAAGAGCGACAACTCAAAAAATGCTCTTGCAAGGTAGTAATGCATCAGTTCCTTTAAGCAATAACCTATTATTTGACTCTACAGATGGCACGTTAGCGATCCCAACAGGTGGCGACGATAGCATTTCTAACCCAAAAGCAGCATTAAATTATGCCGATGGTTTTTCGACCAGCATGCCAATTTACATCGAGTTTGAAGGCGACGGTTTTGGTGATACTCCTGGAGTTGTTACTTCCGGAGTGACATTGTTGAAGCTTTCTAAAAAGCTAACAGACACATCCACAGCGGCTCAAGTACCAACACCTGTTGCTAGCTCTGAATACAAAGTTTACAAAGTAGGCTCAAACCTAGCAATTACACCTAATACTCCTTTTGATGAGAAGTCTGAATATTTGCTTGTTGTTACTGATGACGTTACAGATGTAAATGGTAACCCAGTAGGTACATCGCAAAGCTATGCGGCTCTCAAAACAGCCACTAAAACTTATTCAACCGGTGACTTAGCTAGTGCGCAAACTTTAATTAAAGGTCAAGAAGCTATAGCTGCCGCTGTTGGTATTGATGCGGAAAAGATTGTGTATTCAGCTTGGTTTACTACAACTTCTGTTGGTGATGTTCTTGCCTCTACAGCATCGTTGATTGGCGGAATGATTGATGCTGGGGCCCCACTTTCGACTTATTGGAATGGCAGCGCAAACCCAAATAATATCGATCTGACAAACGCTTACAATCTTAGTTTAGATTCCTCATCAACAACACCATTTGCTACAGCAATCGCTGCAGATGCTGACTTTAAAAAATATCTTGCCGATGACGATGCAACAGAAAATGCCACTTTGATTGGAGGGATAAATCTCCTTTACTCTAACGCTGGTATCAGCACTACGTCGGTAAACGTGACTAAAGGTACTGTTCAACTCCCATATTTCTTGGAAACCGATCCAACTAAGTTCTCTACAACGCCATTTGCATCAGCATTGGACAGTTTAGCGGTTATAAAAAGCGCACTAACGGATAACTCTACAAGTTCTTTCGTTGGTGGAGAGTTGGTTAAATTAGGATTAGACCCAACAAACCTTAGCGCAGCTGATGTCACGACTTTAATGGGAAAAACACTCACAAAGGACGCAAGTGGAACAGCTCTAGATAGTGATCGCATTGTCACTCAGTATTCACCAATACCACAAATTAAATCACTTGAAGCTGTTGATGTGCTTTTGTTTACTCCTGTGACTGACCCAATAACCGGGGTTGTAATCTACCAACACGGTATTACCTCTGTAAAAGAGAATGCGTATGCGTTTGCGGCAAACTTAACGGCTGAAGGTCTTGCTGTCATTGCAATTGACCACCCTATTCATGGGTCTCGTTCACTTGCCGGAGGTGCTATTTCAACTAACGATAATGCTCTGTACTACTTGAATCTAAGCGCTTTGCCCGTTGCGCGTGACAACATCCGTCAAAGTGCACTTGATGTAATAGGTCTTCGTATGGCACTTGAAAAAGTGGGGAATGACTTTACTGGTACACCATTAGCCGGAGTTGATGTAAAAGACACAACCGTTAAATTTATGGGCCACTCATTGGGCGGTATTACTGGATTTACGTCAGTAGCTACATCTGAAATTGCTGGTACACATAAATTTAGCTCGGCGGTATATGCTAATTCAGGTGGGCACATTGCTGAATTACTCTTCGCATCGGAAACCTTTGGCCCCGAAATTAAACACAATCTAGCTAAACAGTTAAATGCAACGTATCGGGATTCAGTGGCTTCAGCTTGTACTGCGGCTGACATTGAAGATGGCGATTGCTATACCGCTTTTGCTAAGGAAAATCCAACTAGTGCCGCAGCAATTGAAACTGAATTAGTTGCATTTAAAGTCGCCGCTCAAACCCTTATTGACACGGTCGATCCACATTCAATAGCAAACACTGAGGACCAGTCATCAATTAGCTCTAGCTATCCAACGTTGTTGATCCAGTCGCAAAATGATGAAACGGTACCAAACAATGGCAATGATGATAATGGTGCACCGTTATCATATACGGCTTCATTTGTTGGCTCTGAAGGGTTAGATTCGACGTTAGGATTGACTGACTCAACAAAAGCTAGCCCTTCAACTGGGAATCGTGTGTTTGTTCAATATAACGAAATAGCTAAACACTCAACGATCATCGGACCGCAAGCAGACCTTTCTGATGCCACTCATACCCTATCAATGAGAGCTCAAGTAGCTGATTTCTTAGAGTCGGATAGCCTTGATGCAGCAGCACCGGATGCTTTATTGGAATAACTAAGACTTAAGCTTTTCACTAAACCAAATGCCAGCCTAACCGCTGGCATTTTTGTCTCTGTCGTTCGAACAAGTCCCCTAGTTGACCGTTTGCATAAAACTTTAAAACACAAATGGTTGATCTCAGCTAAAATTAATCAAGACAGAATACCGTACGACCTCTTTCTTTATTGTAAATAAAGTGGATAATAGCCCCGTAATTTAATACCTAATAAATGTGAGTCCATTATGTCTTCTGAAGCTACTATGCTAGAACGCTGCCAATCTAAATGTGAACTATGTGGTTCTGATTCTTCTCTTACTGCATACGCAGTGCCGCCACACAGCCACGTAACAGTGGATCACGGCATCATGGTATGTGACAAATGTCTTGGTGAGATTGACGATCCTAAAGATATCAACCACTGGCGTTGTCTGACTGACAGCATGTGGAGCCAGGAAGCGCCAGTTCAAGTAACGGCATGGCGTCAACTTACTCGTCTGAACACAGAAAGCTGGGCTCAGGACGCGCTAGACATGATGTACCTTGAAGAAGAAACATCAGTTTGGGCACAAATCGGCATGTCTGCTGATGACAAGCCTCTTGATGTGAATGGCGTTGAACTTAAGAAAGGTGACGACGTAACAGTAATCAAAGACCTGCCAATCAAAGGTACTAACCAAGTGATTAAGCAAGGTACTGTTATTCGTGGTATCAGCGTTGGTGACGATCCTAAGCTTGTTTCTGGTAAAACAAACGGCGGTCAATCAATGTACGTAATCGCTGAGTTCTGCCGTAAGAAGTAATCTTACTGTAAGAAAGTGATAGAAAACGAAAAGGCGCTAATTAGCGCCTTTTTTCTTGGAAAAATTTAACCTATTCCGTTGTTCTAGAAACCACTGCCTACGTTAAAGTAGATAGCGCGTTCTTCATGGCTTTGCGCATAATCCATCCCAAGGTGCAAACCGTAACGTCTCGCGATTTGGTATCGAAAGCCGACACCTCCGGCATTGACGGTACTGTCGTGGCTTATGCCGTTATCTTGCTTTGCAACCCCTGAACCGTAAAACCCAGACACCTTCCAACGATGAGTGATGCTATACGTCAATTGGCCTTGAATTGTTTCAATCTCATCTCCTTGGTACCGATAAGATGACACCCCGCGTAACGACACGTACGGTTTCGCTGTGGGTGATACAAACAGGTCTTGCTGTTCGAAGCTTTGATAATTTGCAGCCAAGCCTAACGTCCATTTATTGGCAATTGGGATATAGGCTTCGCCATCTATGTTCAAATTTCGGTAATTGTAATCACTGCCAATCGCATCGTCGTACACCATGTAATCTGCAGACAATTTGTAACCTTTGGTTGGATAAAATAAATTATCTCTTGTGTCATATTCAGCCTCCAACCCTAAACCAGAAGTAACCGATTCGTTACCCAAAATACGGTCTAAAACCATGTTATCAAATTCAATCTCAGACTTAGCTAATAACTGCTTTATTCCCAACATCCAAGGCGTATGCCCAATCCGGAACTGCACCTTTTGTGAAAGTACGGCTACCGAAGTTGACGTGCCTATTCTAAGGTCATGATCTATGGGGCCCCAGTTGATTGATGTGTACAAATCCAAATTCGCAACACCAAAGCCGCCGCCTCCTGTGTAACGAATGGAATCATTCATCCAAGATCGTCTATGGCCACCAAATACAAACCAAGTTTCGTTCTCTGTCCCTACTGCGCCCACTACTGACATTGCTGAGGGTACTAACTGCGCACCACCATCTATGGCAGAAAGAGCAGCTTGCTTTCTTTGTCGCTTTTCCTCATCCGTCTCATGTAAAAACAAACCAGCCACACCGCCGCCGTACCCCACCGCAGGCTCGGTAATCAAAATTGGGATAGGCAAAAATCCATATGCGTTTTCCGCAAGGTGATGCCCCATATCAAATTGACCATCAACAGGATCATAAAACGATGCGAAAGAAGATGTTGTAAATAAAAAGCAGGAAAGAAGAACAATGCCGCCGCAGCGAGTCATAAAATTTGCCTCATAAAAAAGACCGGGTGACGAAACCCGGCCGAAAGTTTGCTTCCTTGCAATAAACATAGAAATTAAACACTTATTGCCAATAAAGGGGGTCCTTAATCGACGGGCATAGAATAGGCCAAATAATGGTGTTGCCCTACTCCTATATAGAGGATGTCGCCCTACAAAATTAAAGAGCTTTCGAGATGACAGAAACGCAAAAGGCTCATATAAATGAGCCTCTATTAATAAGTTACCTACATTCTTCCTTTGCTAATATTGACTCAATACTCGATCAACATGTTCTTGTATAACAGATAAAACCGATAATTTTACATCCTTCACTTGCTTAGAATGATTGCACCAAAGCGCAAAACCGAATTTGAATCCTTGGTGCATTTCAGACGACTGTATAGGTTCAATGTCGTAATGGGAAAATTCAGAATGAGCAAACGTTTTTGGTAACAGTGCCCACCCTAAACCGGCTTCAACCATTTTAATAACTAACGCCAATTGATCGACTTCTTCGTTATCGGAGCTGATGGTTACTTTTTCTGACATTCCCTCTTCAATAAACGATCTCAAGATAAACTGCTTTGAATTTCTTAACGCTAAAAGTACATCCTCTTGCGCCAAAGATGAGAACTCACCATTTTTTTGAACGAATGGGGAAAACTCAATGTGACCTAGAAAAGTCGCATCAAAGCTGTGTATACCCCGGCTGTCATGCACATTGACTAATCCAAAGTGGTACTCGCCACTTTGAAGGCCCTGCTTAATATCCTTTTTGTTTCGGATTAAAAAGTTCACTCGCATCATCGGGAAATCACGACGCAGTTTCTTTCGAATATCCAAAAGCATTTGATGAGGTATCACACCAGAATAAGCAAAGGTGATGTTTTCCAACCCGCCATAAGAGAGGCTCAATGCTACCTTATCGAAGGTACGAGCTTGTTCAATGGTTTGTTTAGCGTAATGGTAAAGAAGATGCCCGTCTTCTGTCGGCTTTACAGAGCGCCCAACCCTTTCAAATAGGCTTACCGCGAGTTGGTCTTCAAGGTTAGTAATAACCTGCCCGATTGTCGTTCTGTGTTTATTGAGTTTAACGGCGGCTTTGCTGAAAGAGAGTTGGTCATAAACGGTAACGAACGCGAGAAGTTGTTCAATGCTGAAATTCATTTTGTTGTGCTTACTTTTAATCGTTATGTATTTAAATTATCACAGGTTGGCGAAATATCTACTTTGTCAGAATAATATTAGTGAAAATAATTCGTCAATTTGAAACAAAAAAACCTACTTAAGCTAGTAGGTTTTATCGTTGATGTCAAACGAATAACTTAAATGTATTCGATAATTCGAGCTAGATAGTTAAAGTCCCCAGAATCACCGTGGTAATTACGGTAAACATCGACACTGAAATATCTAGGTTGGTCCACTTGAATATGCTCAGCAATTCGCTGCTCGATGGATTCTAGAGTTTCACCTGTTTGCGAGTAAATATATTTCTTGGTGGTCTTTTGTAGCTGGCGTTCTTTAGCTTCTTTGTGTGTGACGTAATTGTTCACGTCAACCCACTGACCAATGTAATCAATCTCCACGTAGTCTGAATTTTCTTCAACCATGAACAACGCCGCTTCTTGTTGAACGTCGGCCAGTTGTAGCATGTCGTTATCGACTTTTTGCTGTTCCATTGAGGTCACATTTTGTGCCATGGCAGCGCTAGACGTTGCCATGATAAGTAGCGCTAAAGCTGTTTTATTCATTTTACGATATCCCTAAATTAAGGTAATTCTGTTACCCAAGGTTTGCCCTGAGTTGCTTTGTGATAACCATATTCGTATATGGTTAATAAATAGTGTTCATCAAACATGTCTTTGGTTCGTTTGGCGTAACCAAAGTCGTGCTCGATGTAAGTAAATTGCATATCAATGTTGTTGATTTCACAGATGTATTTCATTCGATATAAATCACCACGTGTTTGAGCAAGAGTCAGGCTTGATACGCTCTTTGCTACTAAATCTAGACCCTTATCTCTCAGCGAGTGGTACGGCGCTTTCAGTGCTCCATTTCGAATAACATCGAGCTGTGGTGGTTTTTCTAACCCAAGAGCATCTGAGATCTGCTGATAGTCGAAGTTAGATGGATTGAAAAATACTTGAGCGGCTAAACCACCATCGACGTGAAGTTCTTCATAACTTTTACCTTCGTACTTCACATTGATAAACTGCGGTGGGAAGACTCCAGGAATAGAAGCACTTGCTGCTAAAACCTTATATATAAGTTCAGACTTATCTGGCATGTCACTATTTGCAATTGCGCCCACATTCCAAATGACAAGCTCTCCAGAATCAAAGTGTGTGCTACCAATAAACAAACGCTTACCGTTGCGGTGTCGCGCAGCAATTTGCTCGATCATCGGTTCAGGGAACGCCTGAGCGATAAATTGATTCAAGTTTTTACCGTCAGTAAAAGCATCTTTAAACACGGTGTTTAAAAAGTTCTTTTTGCCGAGCATTGATTTGTCATTGATGTTTAACATCACCTCCTTCATCTTCGGAAATGCATCTCCGCCGATGAATACAAATGGTGCTATTAGCGCTCCTGCACTGATGCCAGTAACTATTGAGTAGTCTTTCAATTGGCCAGATTCTTCCAGCCCTATCAAAATACCGGCTCCAAAGGCTCCGTTCGCGCCGCCTCCTGACAAAGCTAAGATATTTAGTTGCTCACCTGACACTTTAATTGGCGTTGTTTGATCGATTGGAGAGTATAAGAAGTCTGGGTTCTCACTCGCCCACATACGCAATGGCTCTTTTACTGATATCGCTTCTTCTACAACCACTTCTTTGTAATTGTCTTTGTGTACGCGTACATCCAACGTGTGGGGTGAGCTACATGCCACTACAAGTAATGACAAAGCAACGGTAAAACCCGAGGAAATTAGACGGTTCATAATTAGGCTCATTTAATGTTCTCTAAAATGATTCAGAGACTCTGTTTAATCAAAAGAACAGCTATAAACAGAGAAGTTAATAAATAGGGATAAAGTGAAGTCCGTCTCTTTCTGGGAGTAATATAGCTAGGTTTAGTCTTAGCTCGTAATCTCGTTTGTAGGATGCGACCCATCGAATAGGTACACCCTCCACCACTATCGGAGTTAAACGCTCTACCCGATTTTGACCACGTTGAAATCGTGGGTAGGCTCTACAAATTCATATTGTGCATTGATTGTTTGTAGCTCCCAAGTGCCATAGCTTTTAGTTAGCTCCAACACACCATAGACCGCGTTATTTGCATGTCGGAATGCAGCTACGGGAGACATTCTCTTTATTAACCCTGCGGTAAACAGGCCAGAGATAAGGTCACCGACACCAACCGGTTGTTGAGCAAATTCAATGTTCGGTCGTTGGGCTAAATAACATGCCTTTTTCGTTGCTAAAATCATACTGAACGCGTCATCGGGTAATGAGTGAAGATGCTTCACGAGCACCATCTTTGGACCAAGCTCCAATGCTTTCTTACATGCTGTAACCGCGTCATAAAGGGAGAGGATTTTAATGCCGGTCAATTCACTTAGTTCAAATTGGTTTGGCACTATAACATCGGCAATAGGAAGCAAGTGTTTAGTAATGGCGGTTCTAACGCCATCCTCAACGATACAACCTTTATCTGGGTCACCCATTACAGGGTCACAAACATAGAGTGCACTGTGGTTCTTTTCTTTAACTAAATTAACCGACTCGGCAACCGCTTTACATTGGTCTGCGCTTCCCTGATAACCCGATAGGATCGCACCACAGTCTTTCAGTACGTTGATGTTGTCTAAGCCTCGAATCAAGTTTCGAATATCATCTGAGCCGAATGTTTGCCCGGTCCAACCTTGTTGATATTGAGTGTGATTAGAGAACTGAACAGTGTGGATTGGCCACACATCGAGTCCCATTCTTTGGATTGGAAAAACCGCAGAACTGTTTCCTGCATGCCCGTAAACCACGTGAGATTGAATAGAAATAATGCTTTTCATGCGTCGCTCTTTCAGTTTGAAATGGATTTGAATACTTGGATAAGACGACTAAATAAACACAACGGAACATCAAGATAGGAAGTTTTATCGATCTAACCACTGTGCTTATTTGGTCGGAATAGCCTCGACATCGCCGAGGCTTATTCTTAATGAGTTGGACGTCATCGGCTTTAAATCATGTATTTGATTCTAAGCCAGACTTGAACTTATGCGTCTTGAAACTCAGCGAAGTACTCATCCAATACAGTGCGTGTTGCACGGCCGATTAGCTCGTACTCGTGGTGAGTAAGGTTCGCTAGTGATACGCGTACTGAGGCGTGTACTGTGTCGAAACCTTTACCAGGTAGTAAGATTACGCCGGTTTCGTGAGCAAGACGGAATAGGAAGTCTTTACCTTTCTCGTTAGCTTTGAACCAGTCGACAAACTCTTGACCGTAAAGTTTGCCACCTAGCGTGTCTAGCTCTAGTAGTGTGTAGTAATCCACACGGTCTTTGTTCTCTTCGATT